>NZ_DAONKG010000146.1:0-6266 GCF_035406105.1 Methanospirillum sp. | reverse complement strand
CCGGTGATATGGACCAGAATCTGAAATATTCCATCATCATAACTCCCGATGAGTTCAGGTTTATGTTTCAGGATTGTCCCGGTAATCACATCGGTGATATCGTGAATACTGCAGGCGTCCTTGTCTTCTGCTTCAACCGATATCCGAAGGGTGATCTCGTTCTCTTCTTCCCCATACACAAATGCCTCATACTCTCCGGTCAGTTGAGGCAGGTTTTCCGGCTGAAAAACAGCCCGTTCGATGTCTATACGGTTAATGGGGACTTCAAAAATATGAATAGTCTCTGATTCACGCCAGGGATTCAGGATTCGCATGTGGGTCCGTCCACACGGGCAGGTGTTTCTGCTGATCACCTTTGTGGTATCATCCGTATCATAATTGATGAGAAGTGACCCGCATCGCTCCCCTGGTTTGAGAAGTGTTGTCAGAACGATATGCCCCTCTTCACCATCCGGCAGGAATCGCTGATGCCGTGGATCATGGATATCGAGATGCACAATATCTTCCGGAACGTGGAGCCCTGCAACCGCCTGGCACTCCCCGCACATCGTCCCTTCAGTGCTTCCATAACTGTTGTACACCTCACAGTCGTAGATTTCTTTTACATAATTCCTCGATTCGTCTGCAAAACTCTCACCCCCCACAACAAGCCGTCTGATACTGGAATCAGCGGGATCCATCCCCTCTGCCCTCATCCGCCGGGCAAGGCGTAAAAATTTAAAGACACTCCCTACGATTCCTGTCGGCTGATAAGACTGGATAAGGCGGATTGGAAAGGTGCACTTACCGGTTGGGATAATACTCATCCCGACTTCACGGGCAGCCAGGGTCATGGTATTTGCCCCGACGTTCATGCCATAACTGGCACAGATGATCATCCGGTCTTCGGCTGAGAACCCCTGGGAGACAAAAATACGGGCATACTTCTCTGCGTACCGTTTCCAGTCATCCCAGGAGAGGAAAAAACTTTTTGGAGTACCGCTTGTTCCACTGGTTTCATGGATGGTATAGATGTCCTTCCAGTCCAGACTTTTGAACATGAATTCATTGGTCACAGGCGGCTGGTTCTCCCGGATTATCTGACCGTTTATCACCGGAAGCTCGAGAAGATCCTCGTGGCTGGTGATATCATCCGGGCTGATATGATGCTCGAGAAAAAATTTTTTATAAAAAGGTGAATGTTCTGCAGCATAACGAACGGTATACTGTATCCGCTCATCGACAAGTGCCTCAAGGTCAGGGTACTTCATTGTCTCGATATCTGGTCTGAGAAAATGAGATGGATGCATTTTTGAATCATAGGCCTAAGAATTGTTTATACATTTCCCCGGATGTAACGCACAGAGGATCTGATATGATAGTCGCAGGATTGAATCGGATTGGTCATATAGTGGCATCTGTAATGAGTCTGATTCTCCTGGTTCTGATTGTATGCGGAGTAAGTGGTGCGGATGAGATCCCTGGAAGGGGGGGGATGTCCGGTGTTGGGTATTACAAGGGGGATCATATATCTGACACAATTCCCACCTCGCTCGAGGCAGGTCAGTCATATCCGGTTGTCATTACCTTTCGCAACAACGGGATGGTCTCATGGGAATGGGGTGTTGAGAAATTTGGCCTTCTCTATCAGGGTCTTCAGTCATCAATTAAAGTAGATCCGGTATTCTCACCTGTCCCGGAAGGAGTAAAGGTCGCTGCACAGGGGGAGATATCATTTCCCTTTACCCTGACTCCTCCGGATAAGCCTGGTGAATATGAACTGAGCTTTTCGATGTCAACAAGAAAAGGAGAGGATCGGTACACTCCTTTTCCGAACGGATTTACAAAAAAGGTTACTGTTATTCCTAAAGAAGGGGTCTCATCATGCAGTCTCGGGTCCATTATCATTCATTCCAATCCCTCCGGTGCAATGGTATATATGGGGAGTGAAGAGAAAGGAATCACTCCGTTAACCCTTCCTGATCTGAATCCAGCGAAGTATGAGATCACCATATCTCACCCGGAGTATGACAAAAAATGGACACAGGTTTTTGTTGAACCTGGTTCGGTCAGCAGAGTAACGGTCGATCTGACCACCTCGGAAAAGCCTTCGGTCTCGACCGAACAACTGTTAAAGTTTACTCCACTTGGTTGGTTCCTCGACAATCTCTCTCTTATCATCATAAGTATCATCATACTATTTTTCGGATTTCAGGTTATTATGATGGATACAAAGCGTATCCCGGAGCAACATCCGGTACGGCGGTATACACGTCCATTCATTCTTCTTACTCCTAATAGCGATGGAAAAGGCAGGTTTTTGAGGGGGTCTCGTACGGATGGGAAAGGAGGGAGTGCCGGGGGTTCCATAGATGCATCAGGGGCTCTGGACGGGACCGGCAAAAGGCAGCAGGGGAAGACGAAAGGTTCGGATTCAGGCACACAAAAAAAGATACGTGACCGATCAACCCGGCGTGAGGGTGAGACGTCTGAAAGAAAGCCTATTGAGACAGAGGAAGGCACCTCTGCTCCTGATGTGGAGGATCCGGATCAGGAAGCACGTGAGATGGAGGGTTTGTGGGGTTTTCCTCATTCGCTTCGTGATCGGTATGAACCCCTCGGCGTTGCCGGGGATGATTCATATGCCCGGGTGTACAAGGTTCGAAAAAAACAGACCGGAGCGGTCAGAGCATTGAAAATCGGACACTTCAAGCATCCCGGAAGTGAAATACTGCAGAAGGAGACGGCTGTATGGAGTTCACTTCGTCATCCCAATATCGTCCGTCTGTTCAGATCCGAATTTCTTGATGATATGACCTATCTTGAGAATGAGTATCTCGACGGGATATCATACCGGGGTATGGTTCATACATCATTGTCCGGACTTCCAAAACCTATCCGCGAACAGTATGCGGTCTCTCTCGTCCGTGATATCGCAGAAGGATTGCGGTACGCACATGAGATTGGAGTTCGCCATTACCATCTGCAGAGCGGGGATATTCTCCTGACTCCAAAGCTTCGCGCCAAGATATCCGGGTTTGCCAGGGGAAGGAATGAGCTTGGGTTTTCAATAAAGGATTCTGATGTCAGGGGTGCAACTGCTGCATATATCACACCAGAACAGAAAGATGAGGCACAATTTGGTAATCCTGGGAGGCGAACGGACATCTACCAGCTTGGTGTAATATTTTATGAGTTATTGACCGGTTTTCTCCCGTACAGCCCTGAAGCCTTTGAGAAATCAGGACGGGAGGGGATTTATGAGGAGCACGCAGATGAGCTTATCCCACCGTCGGCATTCCGAAAGAGCCTGGAAAAGTACGATCCTATTCTTTCCCGTATGTTATCGCGAAAGAAATCCGGCCGTTATTATCTCATGGATGAGTTTATTGCAGATCTGGATCGGATTGAGAAGGCCTAAACCGGTAGAATAAATAGGCTGTACGTATATCTGATTCTTTAGGCCAGGTCAGATGATCCCGGTAGTAATTCTGCTCCTCATTATTGTCCCCGTCGTTGTATCTCCGGTGTGTTCACAGGATCAGAGGGCAGGATTAGCCGGTTTTGGACCATCCTATGTGAGTGATAGCATCCCTGATTCCCTGCTTCCAGGTCATCCCTATCCTGTTCTTATTACGTTTCGAAATACTGGTCTTGTCAGCTGGCATGATGAGATGCGGCGGATTGGTCTCCTCTATGAAGGGGATATGACAAAAGTCACCGCGATTCCATCTTTTGTGGAGATCTCCCGTGATTTGAATATCACTCCCGGGAAACACGCAACATTTGGACTCACGTTGCTCCCCGTGGGTCTCCCTGGCTCTTATAATCTCTCATTCTCAGTGGTCATGAGGTCTGCTACCGGAGATCAGAGGATAACCGAGATCTTTGTCAAGCGCGTGACGATAGTCCCAACAGACGGCATTTCCTCCCCGGTGAACGGATCAGTGTTTGTTGAGAGTTCAATCCAGGATCTGGATGTATATCTGAATTCTGGCTTTAGGGGGAATGTTCCTGCAGTGGTTCCCGATCTCCGGCCTGGGCGGTATACGCTGCTGGTGAAAAACGACACCTTTGAGAAGACTGTACCGATCGATGTAGAACGGGGGACTATGACAAGAATTCTGATAACCGGTGATGATCCTGAACCGGTACTAAGCAGGAAAAAGGCCGGGCCGATATCCGATGGAACACTTATCAGATTTATCGAGGTCAATATACCCTTGATTGTTATCATTCTCTTTATCATCCTTCTCTGTTTCACATTTGCAGTGCATGGAGTAAGAAAACGAAACCGTCTGGAGGAGAAGAGAGAGAAGGAAGAAGAGGAGGAGAATGATGGAGATCCGGAGAAAGAGCGATTAAAAAGAGAAAAACTTCTTCTTGATAAAATTCATAGTCAAAAACCTGTTTTTGAGAGTTTGTCCCCCTCCTCAGAGCCATCCCCTGGTGGAGGTATGAAAAAAATTATTTCTTCATCACCACCTGTTCAGGTTTCCAAAAGAACATATTCACGAAATCAGGAGTATGAAAAGGATTCTGGATCGCAAAAAAGTACCACCCCTTCAGCGAAACCAGGAAGTATTCATGATGTGGAGGTCAGGCTTTATAAACTTACAACAAGACCTGGATCGGCAACGGCAAGTCTCGGGGTCTCAAATCATTTGCCCGCGAGTGTATCGGTTCAGGACATGACAATATCCCCGGGAGGATTTGGTATCGTCCCGGTTGAGCTGGATGAACCTACCAATGATGAACCTAATATGACCGTACCGCTTCGCATTCTTACTGAAGGCTCAGAATTTTTTAAAAATATTGTGATACCCTATAACCGGGGAATTGCCTTACTCGCCAGGGGAGTAGTTGAGAAGGCGTATGAATATTTCAGAGCACTGGTGCAGGCACACCCTGACAATATTGACGGGCTTTTGCATCAGGCCCAGATCCTCTTAAACTGGGGTCTTGACGAAGAGGCATCATCACTTATCCATGAGATTCTTGCCTTGGATCCTGACAATGAAGAAGCAAAAAAAATTATTTCCCGTATTCAGGAGAGAGCCGAAAGAATAAAAGAGACAAAAACACGAGAATCAAAACAAAAAATACCCGGATATCCTGAGGAGTTATCTGACCGGTATACACCAATTCGTGTTCTTGGTGATGACCCGTTTGCGACGGTAATTCTGGTCAGAAAAAATGATACTGGTGATCTTCGCGCCCTCAAGATCCCCCGGATAATGGAAAAGGTCGGTTCATCTCTGCTTACGGAAATTTCCGTACTCTATCAGCTTTGGCATCCGTATGTGCTCCGGATGTACAGGGCTGAATTTTCACCGGTTGTCATGCTTGAGCTGGAATATGTATCAGGCGGGTGGTATATGGGAATGCGATATACCCGGCTTTCTGATGTCCCCGTTCCGCTTCCATATGCTCAATGGTTCATGATGATACAACAGATCGCGGAAGGACTGGCATATCTTCACCGGCAGGGTGTCCGGCATTATCATCTGACGCCAAAATATGTTCTCCTGGATGAACCATTTATTCCAAAAATCTCTGGTCTTATCCGCGAATCACTCAGGAGTGCCGGAGGGAGCGGGGATGAGGAATTTTTTGTACGTGCCCCTGAACAGATAGATACGCACTTTTTTGGGAAACCTGGCAAAAGGACGGATATTTTTCAGCTGGGTGCTCTCTGGCTCTGGCTGGTGACCGGTCAGGTCATGGGAACGGAAGGGGTGGATGCAGACGAGTTTTCTTTTACCCTGGTCAATGGCAAACATGACCCATCTCTTGAGGCATATGTTCCCCTGTTTAAAAAACTGACTGCCACGTTTAAAAAAGATCGATATGCGTCGGTTGAAGAGTTTTTAGAGGAACTACGGAAGGTCCCTTCTGAAGGATCGGCTGGAGATGACAGGATTTCTTTAGGAGAGACGAGATGAGATACTCCTCCCTTCCATTGGTATGGTATTTATTTCTCTTCGTGATCATCATACCGCCGGTATGGGGTGCTGAGAGTACACTTTCAGGGGTTGCATTGCAGGGTGGAGTATACTGTTCAGACAGTATTCCGGATTATATGTCTCCCGGTCAGCATGGTCAGTATCTGATTGAGTTTCGAAATACCGGTATGATGGCCTGGGAGCATGATGTGGAAAAAATAGGCGTGGAATACTCAGGAAACTCCCCTTATATCGAGGTCGAACCACGGATCCAGCTATTGCCGAAGAGATCGCGGGTACATTCCGGACAGAGTTATCAGTTTCCATTTACCATAAGTGCAC
>NZ_DAONKG010000145.1:1401-6338 GCF_035406105.1 Methanospirillum sp. | reverse complement strand
GGAGGATCCTGTTCACCGGTATATCCGGGATATCATTATAGCAACCAGGAACCATCCGGATATCGGACTTGGGGCTTCCAGTAGGGCTTCGATAGCCTTTGTCAAGGGGGCAAAAGGGGCCGCGGCTCTTGCTGGAAGGACGTATGTCATTCCTGATGATGTAAAGAAAATCGCGTCATCTGTCCTGATTCACCGGTTATATCTGACACGGGAGGCAGAGATTGAAGGTGTCCGTCCTGGCGACATTCTTATGGATATCCTGAGTCGAATTGAGGTGCCATAACCGGTGAAGACGACACCCTGTTCACACGGGCTGCTGGCAGTTTTTCTCATCCTCATCATCCTGGCCGGTATTCTGGATGATCCGGTACTTCTTATGGCAGGAACCTCGGTGGGAATCCTGCTGATGGGGGTATGTCTCCTTTTTCTTTTCATGGTTTTCAAAACTTGCCAGACTATCTGTGTTTCATGGAAGATTGAAAAACCCCTCATCAGACAGGGAAGAAGTAATGCCATTGAATGTACCATTTCCCTTATGGTTCCCCCTGGTTACGAGGTGCGATACCTGGATATGATTCCCGCCATGTGCAGTCTTGAGTCAGGAGAGAACCAGATCCGGGCTGATACTGCCGGACCGCAGATTCTTACCCTTTCGTACCGCTTTATTCCTCATTATCATGGAACCATATACCATGAAGGAGGTATAATCACCATACAGAACCTGTTTTTTTCAAGTTCTCTTCCTCTTCGACCAGGAAAAGCCTCTGCTCCCTCATTTCAGATACAACCCTGGCCATTATTCGGGCTGGTTGAAAAACCAGGATCAGGAAAAGATCTTGAACGTATCGGGCCGGTAAAAGGATATTCAGTCAGGCAGTATCGGGAATATCTACCAGGAGATGATATCAGGTATATCGACTGGAAGATATCAGCAAAACGGGGCACTCTGTATATCCGGGAGTATGCAACACCCGCTGATGAACTACCCATGATCATCGTGGATCTGCCTGATACCGGGCAGGAGATCGATAGGCAGGCATTTTCACGGTTGGTCAGTTCTCTTTCAGGATATGTGGAGTCAAAACTGGCGAAAAAAGAATCAATTTGTCTTATGGCAATATCTGGGCCAAATATGAGTGATCTGTATTATGAAGGGTATGATATGGCTCACTGTCTGGCAATAATCCGTGAAAAAATTCATCCGGTTCCCCGGACATTTCACCTGTTCCGGTTTAAAATGAGATCTGATATGAGAAAGGAGATATATCAAGCTGAATTATTGCTGAGCCGGTCAGGTCTTTCAGAGCAGACACAAACCTGTCTCACCCGGATACACGATGTCAGGAAACGGCATATGCAGGATAGAAAAACCACCCGGTTTACCCATGCGATGAATACCATCCTTCTGCACCGGCATTTTCATGAAATAATTCTCTATTCTTTGTGTGACGGGGATTTAAGCCATATTCGGGAGATAGCAGTGCTTGCAGTCAGGCAGAACATCCCCTTCCTGATACGCACCCCGAAACGTTCTGATCTCTCATTCAGGATTCCCGTTTCTCTGTGTGGAGAAGCGGTTGAGGTGATCTGATGGGTACCAGTATGGGACGGGTTTTCTCTCTGCTTTTCGGTATTATCATCATATTCCTGGTGCTTTATGCACAGGTTTTGCCGGGTTACCAAATATATTCTGGAATTTTTCTTTGTGCATTATATGTCGCGGCAGGATTGTTCCGGCAGAATTCACCGTCGCACCAGTTCACCAGGTTTTGTATGGGAGAAAGTGCAGCAATTGCTCTCTGGTTTGTCTCTTCATTCTTTGGAGTGATGATTGCACTTCTTGTTACCGCGGAGTTTCTAAATGGGTTTACTATTTTGAAAAACCGGAATGGATGTATTCTTTTTGCCCTGTGGGGGGTTGTGATGTGTATTCTTGCCTTTCTGTCAGAGGAGATTCAGCATACACTCCTGCCATGTATGGCAGTCCTTGTTCTTGCCGGCCTTGTTGCTCTAACCCTGCTTCTTTTTGAATACCGGATGGTTTACCAAGCGGGAAGGGATGAATTATGAAGCTCTCAATCCCCGATCGATATATATGTGGATCATTTGTTCTTCTCATCGTTGCCGGTATGTGTGCTGGAATTGTCAGCTTGAGTGAAAGAAGGGACATCATATCAGCAGCACTTCTCGTATCTGCCGTCATTCTCTTTCTGACAGCTATCCTGCTTTTCGTACTTCATCGTCCTGATTCCGTTGATGAACGATTTGTTTCACTGCTCCAGGTTCAGGGAGCGATAAATATCTGTATGATTGCTGCGGATCTCGGTATCTCCGGGCTCTCGTGTTTTCTCCCTGAAAGTCGGACCGAATGCCAGAGTGTCATGCATCTGATCCCCGTGGCCCGGTATACCGGGGAACCAGTGGATGGATTGGTATTTATATCCGGAGAAGGTTTTTCAGGACTGCTCTTACCGCCGGTATGCATCCCGCTGCTTGAGGAGCTTCAAAAGACCAATCAGCTTATAATACCCAAATCACAGCAGGAATTATCAACACTCCTGCATGAGATAGCGATTGATGTTCTGGAGGTTGCCTCTGAAATTATGGTATCCTGGTCAGCCACCAGTGTTCAGATCCACATGGAGGGGTATCGCCTTTATGAGGGATGTCGGGCGGTTTTTAGGGAATCACCAGCCTGTTGTACCATGAGCCCGTGTGTCATCTGCAGCCTCTTTGCAACCGTAATCGCAAAAGGGCTGGACAGGCCGGTTCAGGTTGATCGGTGTGTCCCGGTAAAAAAGGATGATTCGGTAGAGATGATATATACTCTCCTCCCGTAAAAATCAGGAGAGAACCCGGGATGTTGCCGGGATTTTGTTGGTATCAAAAAATTCCTCGACATATCCGTCCGGATAGGTAATGGTTGCAATCTCCGCAGAATAATCTGCCTGGACAAGAGGAGCAAACCAGTACTTCTGGAGTGCCTTCTCAGCCATCGTAAAAGATATCTCCGGAGTCTTCATGACAACCGACCCATTTATTTCAGTAATATTTGAAAATTTTTCCACCCTGAACCGTGCTGAATTGTTCGTAACCTCATCCACGGTCACCGTATGATGAAACATATCTTCAAGTGCTTTTTTCAGTTCTGCATTCGGGTCGGCGATCTTGAGATAGACGGCAACCTGTTCAGCTATGTTGAGCGTGTATTCAAAGGTAATATAGGCATCACCATTCTCCAGAAGATCAACTGCGAGACGGTCAGATGAAAATGCCTGGACCGGCGAGATTCCAATGATGAAAATGAGCAGTATTCCACTTGTAATAATTTTTTTATCCATTCTTTTCATATGCCTTCCTCCCATCGGATATGATTGACCCATACCTCTGCGATGATCCAGCTATAAACAATACTGGTTCCAATACTTTAAAGTGCATCCGTCTGGCAGGGACAGTCCTGTCCTGCATATACTCTATATATCCTTTCTTCAGACCCGCGTCTTTTCAGATCTGATAGTCATCCTCCTCTGGCTTATTGGGGCTATTGCCTGTATCTATGTCCCGGTTATCAATGAAACACCAGTCCGGGTCCTTATGGCACTCCCCCTTGTTCTGTTCATTCCGGGGTATGCCCTCATAGCTGCCCTGTTTCCTACCAATGAGGATCTGGATCTCATCGAACGTATTGCCCTGTCGTTTGGTCTTTCTATTGCCGTGGTCCCTCTCATTGGTCTTGGTTTAAACTATACACCCTGGGGGATTCGGCTTGACCCTGTTGTCATCTCCGTTTCCCTGTTTACGATAGTTATGGTCCTTATTGCCCAGGCATGCCGGGCGATGACTCGTCCTGATAAGCGGTACCGGTTTCCTGCAGAAGAGATAATGGCAGCGATTCGTGAAGAGTTCTTCCCGAAGGAGGGGAACAGAACTGATAAAATACTCTCCATTATACTTCTTATCTCAATTATTACAGCGATTGGGACGACCATTTTTGTTATTGTTTTTCCAAAGGAAGGGGAGAAGTTTACTGAATTTTACATCCTGGGGGAGAAGAGGATGGCGGCTGATTACCCGGACCGGTTGTTCATCGGGGAAGAGTATCCGATGTATATCGGGGTTGGCAACCATGAATACCGAAATGTCACGTATACAATTGAAGTCCATCAGATGACCATGGAGAACGATGAATCAGGGAATATATCGTATATCACCCGGATGAATATGACCGACCGGTTATCAGTCATAGTTCCTCATAATGAGACCGTGATTATGCCCTATAATCTCTCAGCAGCTGATATCGGGTACAACCGGATTGAATTTTTATTGTTTAATGAGACAGTACCTGATAATTCGGTTTGGGGTATGGAACGGATAAACCAGAGTTACCGGGATTTACACCTGTGGGTGAAAGTTCTGGAGTAATTTCCTCAGTTTTACGAGAGGGTTACATTTTTATTCTTTAATAATAAAGAGGCTGTTGCACGAATCAAATTGAGTGATACAATAAGGAAAAATAACGCTGTGGATAATAACAATAACGGCTTTACTTGACCTTCTGGTGTTAATGGAAGGTTTTTATGCAACAGCCCCTCCAGATATCTTATATTATTACGATTTTTATTCTGGATACTAATTAAATCCCTATTCAGGTAAAATTTTTCTCATTCAAGTATGATTACCAAATTTAAGGAGAAAAGGTATATTACCGATTGGAAAGATTTGTTAATTTGCTCAATTTGAATTTATTTTTACATGATAAACCCGATTATGGCGAACTCTCCGAATCCCTGAAATTTTTTTACCAAAATTATTTTCTGCTCTCTGGACAAATTAGGAATTGCAATACTAATTTGACAAAAATGATAATTCAGAGAACTGCCGGAGAGAAACATTTATCTGCCGAACAATTACTCCAACTGCCTCAAAAAGAGGAAAAT
>NZ_DAONKG010000145.1:0-1391 GCF_035406105.1 Methanospirillum sp. | reverse complement strand
CGGACCGCGTCAATCTGGAAAAACGACATTAGTCCGGAATATATTTCCAGATCTGCCCTATACGCTCCTTGAAGACCCGGATACCAGGCAGTTTGCTGAAGAAGATCCCCGGACTTTCCTTCTTCAATATGCAAAAACAGGGGCAATTATTGATGAAGCTCAGCATGTACCTCAGTTATTCTCCTACCTTCAAGGGTTCATCGACAACAAGGACACGACTGGCAGATTCATTCTTACCGGATCCCAGAATTTCCTGTTGATGGAAAAGATATCCCAGTCATTAGCAGGAAGGATTGGAATTCTCAAGTTACTCCCCCTTTCTATGGAAGAGTTACATCGAAATGGAATTCACAAAAACACCTATGAAGAATATCTCTATCAGGGATGCTACCCCCGGCTGTACAGTGATCCTATCATTCCATCTGATTACTATTCCGCATATGTTCAGACATATCTGGAACGGGACCTCAGACAATTAAAGCAGGTCCAGAATCTCTCATTATTCCAGACATTCCTGAGAATGTGTGCGAACCGGGTTGGACAAGTGGTAAATTATTCCTCACTTGGAAATGATTGTGGAATAAACTATAAAACAGCTCAGGAATGGTTATCGTTATTAGAGACCTCCTTCATTGTATTTCTGGTAAGAACTCACCACAAAAATTTTAATAAACGGCTTGTGCAAATGCCAAAACTCTATTTTACTGATCCCGGTCTTGCCGCCTATCTTATCGGAATCCGTTCATCTGATGAGATTTTGAATCATCCCATGAAAGGCGGGTTATTTGAAACCTTTATCATTGGTGAGTTCCTGAAATACCGGTTAAACCGTGGATTTGAAAGTAATCTCTATTTCTGGAGAGATAAGAGTGGATATGAGATAGACTGTCTGATTGACAGGGCAGGAACTGAATTAATTCCTGTTGAGATGAAAGCCGGAAGGACAATATCGGGAGATTATTTTAAGAATATCGAATATTGGAATCGATTATCTGGTCAGAAACCAGAGAGATCCTTTGTAGTGTATGGTGGAAAAACCGATCAGATGAGAGGTCCGGGTCATGTGATACCCTATGATTCATTAGGGCCGATCTATGATTTACTGTAATTTATCACCGTGATAGCTTGGTATTGGTTACCGCCGGGGCAGATAGTATTCCAAGAGTCCAGGATACTATCATTATTATTGATTTTTATCTTTAATTATAGATTTTAAGGTATTAACAGATTTTACATAGTTTTATAGGTGATGGTAAATCCTATCAGAGTTGGATATTGCTATTATTATATCCAGATGAAAAAAAGGTATCGCAATAATTGGTAGTGATGTAGTGCTACAAGAAGCGGTAAATCAGATTGCTACCCCGGTTTAAACCCGGCAATGCCATCCA
>NZ_DAONKG010000144.1:0-6421 GCF_035406105.1 Methanospirillum sp. | reverse complement strand
AGTGTTGCAGACATCAGAAGAATTTTAGCGTCAAGGTTTTCTTTCAAGAATGAACACATTCCAAGAATAAGTGCTACAGTCCGGGGTTCATATGAATGAATCTCATCAAGGATGAAAATGCCCTGATACATTTCAAGAAGACCCATTTCATAGCCCTTGAGAGAAAAAAAGTGTTTTATCGCCTGAAAAGGGGTCATTATTTTATATGGGCTACATATTTGGCGTGAAATTTTTATGAGATGCTGAGAGGTTTCCTGATTTTCATACATTTGAGTAAGAAAATATGCTGCTCGTCCATGAAGCAGAGAGATGAAATCATCACTTGAGTACTCCTGCTTAAAATTTTCTTTTAACCGTCTATACAGTGCATTTATACTGGCTGTATACGGGAGAGTAAAAAAAATTCTACTGCTCTTTGTCCGATTCAGATTATTTGTAGCCCAAAATAAGGCTGCTTCAGTCTTTCCTGAACCTGTAGGTGATATTACAATAAGATTGCCTGAATGATTCAGGCATTTTTGTTGAATTGATGTTTTTTTATTGAATGTGAAGACGTTCTCCAATGTAGGCAATGGTTTAAGAATATTTGTTATTCCTCCGGAGGCCAGGTAATCTGATGCGTTCACCAACCCTTTTCCTGCAATACCGATACGAAAGAACCATTGTTTGAATTCTGCATCATGATGTAGGTAATACGCAAGAGATCGTAATGTGTCCTCCCAATCATTGCTCGTAAATGAAGTATTTTCTGAAAATGCAGATATTTGACAGTGAGAATATCCATATCTGGTTTTAATAAAGGTAAATTTCTCTAAAAAGGATGTAATGGCCTTTTGATTAGAATAAATCTCCTGAATATGCTCTGAAAACGGAGTTCCAATATTATCCGGTATTTCACAATAATGATATAATTCCTGGAGATCTTTATGATGGGTGAGTATAAGTGTTTTAATAATGTCCCGATCATTTTCTTCAACATTGAGGAGATTTGCAAAAGGGGTTGACAATATCTCATGTCGGTAATGATTCCATTGATTGGGTAATTTTTTAAGAGATTTTTGAAACTCTTCTGATGCTTTCCCGATATCATGAAGGAACAGGGCTTGAAATACAACAGAATAGAAGGAAGGATATTTTGTATATTGATCAAGGTCAGGAAAGATATCAACAAGTTGACTAAAAATATTGAGACATGAGAGTGTGTGTTCTTCCAGTGTTTCTCCATTACTTTTTGCGAGAACCGGAGTAATCATGGAGGAATACACCACACTCCCGATAGGGATCGTAAAATCCGTGAGGAATTACCTGAGGAGAGTCAATTATTACAAAAGTTCTCACGTCCTGTGGTTTTCTTGTCGATTCATCTGTAAATGATGTAGGGAGAGAGACAACCTGTCCAGGAATGCTGCCATCAAAGGGGATCATTGTATTCATAATTGTGACATTATCGGCTTCCTCGATGTTTATTTGAGTGATATTCCGGACAAAAGCCAAGTCTGCCTGTCTTCCCATTACGAGGGGGTAATATGGTTTTTTCAAGTATTGCTCAAATTGTAGGTCATCCAGGTAAAGAGTAAGAACGCAATTGAATAAAAATTCTCGGGTTATAATATTAGTTTTCTGAAAAGAAATTGGGTTTGTTTTCGATTCTCCTCCGAATTCATAGATCTTCTCCAGATCATATCCCTTTCCATCAGAAAAAAAATCGTATCCAAGGCGGAGAGAAGATGGGGTCACTGCTTCTCCTTTTGCAGCTGATAACAGACCATATATTGTAGATACAGGTGGAACAGAGTATGAGGGATGATATCCTACAATAAACATGGGATATCTGAATGATGCTGTTAAAGCTGCTATTTCTACGCGTAAGAGTTTCATTATCACGAAGAGAGAAGTGATTTGGATTTTTCTGAGAACTCATTTACAAACAGTTCGATTGCCTGTGCAGGAGATGACAGAGTTACGGTGACCCCATCAGGGGCGGTATAGTGCTGTAATTCTTTGTCCTTATCTGATCCAAAACCACTTTGCCACCCAATATATATGCCAGTTAAGAGGTCTTCTTTATAGTCAGTGAGTACTTCAGTGAGGGCATCAAGATTAATGAGCCCTTCTTCATAGTTGTTATGGGGAAATACATCCATAAAGATATTATTTCCACTATTTATTGCACACAGAATGATTGCTTTGGGGGTTACGTCTGTATGATGTAGTGTCTGCATCGCTCCACCTGAAAGGTATTTTAATGCAGAGATTGTATCAATAATTCTCTGTTTCCTAATATTCTCTGATAATCGGAACCGGTTTTCTGATCCAATTCTCATTTTCCGTTTGTCACATTCTGCTATCAAATCTTCAGAGAGGTTTTTGCTACCTGGTTTATCTATTGCACTGAATGTTCCGGCAGCATCAATATCGAGAGCAAAGATACCCTTGAGAATATTACTATAGAACTGATGATTAAACAGAACCGGATTTCCTTCAAATTTCCGGTTCATGACACCAAAATCAGAATTTGGAGAAATTGGAAGGCCTATGAGTGGAGAGCACTTGAGAGGAGAGACGCGAGTTACGGTGACATTTTGAGATTTTTTCTTGCCTTTTACTTCAGTCTCAACTTTTCGGGCAGACATATATCCAAAAAGATCATCATCAGGATATTTTAGAGGATCCGCCATAGTAATTGCTTGATTATCCCCAATTTTGTCAACAGGTGAACAGATCCAGGAATACTTCTGCTCAAGAACATTTCTCCACCAAAACCTGAGTGCCTGAGCTGACACATAGGGCCTTTTTCCTTCAGGGGACTGAATGGTCTTTGTTGCCACTTCGTTTTCATTTCCAGATCTGGAATCTATACCTTTATTATTAAGGGCTGAAAAGGGGGCATTAATTAGATATGTTCCAATGATAGTTTTCATTGTTGTTCCTCTGATAATTGTATAAGTTCACTCTCTTCTTCACTTTCTTTGGCCAAAATATCATGGAGTTGTTCATATAACCTGACTACAATCAAATCCCGAACCTCTGTCCAGCCTCGATAATCTCCAGGTATCATTATGCGTGTGAATTGATCAAATTCGATCATAGGATCTTCTTTTCCCAGTTTTTGCCAGTCAACCATTGCAAGACGGATTTGATTTCTGAACTCTTCAAGCGTCTTGGATGAAACAATTGCTTGTAATCTCTTTTTATTATTTTTCAGGCGAATAGTTTCGGCAATTCGGTCGGCACAGATTTTTATGTCGTTAATTCTTTGTTGATTCATAAATCGTACCTTTTTACAATAGTTTTCTATCAAATCCCATGGAATAATTGGGGACATTGATTTGTCATCTTTAAATGCCCAAATAATGCTTTTATTCTCTAAAAGAAATGAATGAATGCGATTTTTACTCGTTTTCCATACAGGGAGGTCAATGTTCTGACGGGATTGGTGTGCATAATGTCGTGATAGGAGTGAGTACCACGCGGATTTATACTGTGGCGAATTCATTACCGATGAAACAAATGAAAAAATGTTGGATGGAAGGTGATAAATTGATATTCCTTTTGGATTCTGATTGTAATTATCAAGATGATATAATATGATCGATTCTGATCCTGAACAAATTCCTTCAATTACATATTTTGAGCTGAATTTATATGCCAGATTGAAAAGAGCATTTTCTGGGTTTTTGAATTTTTCATCATATAAACCTGAATTTTCTTTATCGTTAAATTCTCCAGAACTATATCGTAATTTTAAAGTGTGAATTATTTCTTTTCCATATTCAAATAAAAGAGTTCGGTTTCCTGAACTGATAAGACATGGTTTTCCCCCTGCTTTGTAGCAGAGAAGGGGGGAAAATTGTATCGCTAATACACATCGTGGGCAGACATAAATCCCCTCCTGAAATGAGGGGAAAAAATTGGTAAAAAGCGAGGACCCTGCAAGTGGGATCTCTGTTTTAGCATAACTGGCATTATCTGATGGTCTGCCACAAAACTGGCAGATGTTGTAATCATTTTCATGTGGAGTGTTAATTCTCTTTATGAGATTTGTCAGAAAATTGATCGATTCTGTCCTTTTTTTATCTTTAAGTGAAGGATTTATATATTTACTATTAGGAAAAATTGAAAAAAGGTCTTTTGCCCAAGCAGGAGTCATATACAGATCTATAAGAAAATTTGTGGCGTTTATGAGTTCTTCGCTGGAACATGTTTCAAATTGTTTACCACAAAGAATTTCTATTGCAACAATTCCTGCTGTAACAAATGGGTCTTCTATTTGCCTCAATGGTTTTTCCGACTGTTTATGCTGAAAACCACCAAACGATGACTTCAGCGTAAGTTTCATATATAATATCTTCTTTGTAAAGTTAAATTAATCTTTCGAATTAATTATTCACATGGATCCTACAGGTGAATATCTCCCCTCGGGGACAGAGGTCCAATACTATGCAATCTGTCATACCAAACTATGGCTCTTTTCACATTATATTCGAATGGAAGATAGTTCTGATGAAGTTCTTATTGGAAGAATACTCCATGAAGATTCTTATCAAAAAGAGCATAAGGAGATTATTGTCCTAGGAAAGATAGCTCTTGATTTCGTAAAAACGAAGGATACAATTTTAATTCACGAAATTAAAAAAGAGTATAAATTTGTAGATGTGCACAAACTTCAATTAAAATATTATCTCTGGTATTTTCATCATATTCTAAAATTGTGGCCTGTTGAAGGGGTTATTGATTATCCAATTCATAAAAGACAAGAAAAGGTTGTATTATGTGATCAGGATGAATTAACGATCCCACTGCTCATAACCAGAATTGAAGAGATTATTCATAAGCCACGTGCACCGCTTCCAAGAAGAATTCCGGCATGTTCAAAATGTGCCTATTTTGAGATTTGTTGGGTATAACATGAGAAATTTTTATTTAATTAAAAATGGACAGTTGATAAGAAAACAAGATACTCTCTATTTCATCGCAAAAAAGGATCCTAATGCACTTGAAATATCCTGTATTGTGGAAGATGATATAGAAGAGGGTCCATGTGAACTGGATGACGTCTCATTAAAACCAGAATATGAAAAGAAAGTGCTTCCAGTTGAACAAATTGATGCATTATTTCTATATGGAAGGATATCTTTATCATCAGGAGCAATAGGACTTCTTGCGAAAAAGCAGATACCCGTCCATATTTTTGGATATTATGGGCAGTACATCTCAACGCTATATCCAAGGGAAACTTTGTTATCCGGAGATTTGCATATCCGGCAGGCACTTCATTATGCTAATTCTAATGAGCGCCTTTTCCTTGCAAAACAATTTGTTCTGGGAAGTGCTTCAAATATTATTAAAAATATCGAGTATTATGAGAGAATGGGCAAGGAGATTTATGATAACAGAGTCTCTATTCAGGAGAGGATTTCAAAAATAAATTCGGTGAATACTGTATCTGAGCTTATGGCATTTGAGGGTAATATCAGAGAATTGTATTATTCTACTTTTGACGTTATCATGCCAGGAGAATTTTCATTTAAAGAGCGAACGAGAAGGCCACCAAAAAATCCCATGAATGCTCTGATCAGTTTTGGAAATTCCTTAGTATACGGGGATATTATCACAGCACTATATCATACGCAGTTGGATCCCACTATTTCCTTTCTTCATGAACCAAGTGAGCGCAGATTTTCTCTTGCACTGGATATCGCTGAGATATTCAAGCCACTATTTGTAGATCGTTCAATCTTTAAACTTGTCAATAAAAGAATGATTTCATCTGATGACTTTAACCAGAACATTGGTTCCTGTCTTCTGAATGAGAATGGCCGAAGAATATTCCTTGAAGAATATGAATCCAGGCTTCAAACAACAATTAAACATCGTTCTCTTCACCGAAAGGTATCATATAAACGACTCATGTATCTTGAATGTATTAAAATCGCCAAACATTTACTTGGACTGAAAGATTATGATCCCTTTGTAATTTGGTGGTGATATTTTTGTTTGTTGTTGTAGTGTATGATATTAATGTCGAACGGGTAACAAAAGTTTGTGCATATTTAAGGAAATTTCTATTTAGAGTTCAGAACTCTGTTTTTGAAGGAGAAATAACGAAAGGACAATTCACCAGAATGAAAAGCGGATTAAAAAAAATAATCGTGGATCAGGAAGATACCATTAGAATCTACATTCTTCCACATGATAAGGTTGTTCGTATTGAAACAATGGGAAAAGAGATTTCGGAATTTTGTCAGATAATTTGAGGTCGTGGATCTTTATATTCCGATAGCACTATCTAGGATCAACGATAACATGTTATTAATTGCCTGAAAAACGTCCATTAAAAAATGCAGGATGTAATTTTTTTGGGGCAGTTCAAAGCGGACTAAAGTAGGATTGAAACACAAAATTGCCCTCGTTGTCCTTG
>NZ_DAONKG010000143.1:0-6529 GCF_035406105.1 Methanospirillum sp. | reverse complement strand
TGAGCAGGTGGTTGAGTGCAGCGGCATTGCCTGCATAGGCAATGATGGCATCAACCAGCTTCTCATAGGCATCGGCAAGGTCGTCAATGACTAGCGATGTTCCAAGCAGTCCGTATCCACGCTCCATGAGGTCGGTTCTGACATTGGTTCCTGAGATCACCGGCACCCGGATACCAAACAGGTTCTTTTCGGTTAGCTCTATCTCAGTCTTTGATTCAACCGAATACGCAGCAATCGTTACATTTAGCATCCCTTCGATCATGTAGGCCGGGGCCAGAAGGTGTCTGACTCTGCGGTACCTGGCCATCAGGAGATCGTATTCTGCCTTTACCTCCGGGGCAAGCCTGGTGACCTCCATGATAAGTCCGTCCAGCTTCATCTGTAATGTTTTCCGTGCCCTTTTTGCTATCTGAAGTCTGGTCCTCAGTACGAGGAGTTCGGATTTCGTGGGACGTACATCACGAAGATACGGCATCTACATCACCAGATGTTGTCTGATAAAGTCAGGGCTTACCCCAAACTGTTTTCCCCTTGCAATCGCCCGAAGATTTGCAACCTCGTACCGTTTGTGTTCCATATAGGAGATGATGGGAAGGACAGAGAACGGATGACGACGGGCAAGCCCATCCAGATGATGGAGAAGCATGGTATTGACCGCGAGCATGACAGTATAAAGAGGAGTCTTCCTGGCCGCCCATCTTCTCCAGACAACATCAGCAGCATCAGTCTCACAAATACTCGCATCACATCGCAGATTTCTGAGTGCCTCCGTCAGTATGGAGATGATACCGGCACGGGACAGTTCACTGACAAATGCCTCCCGGTCAGATACTGTGTAAAGCCGCTGGAAATCTTCAGGGGTGAGATACCCTCCCGGGATCATATACGGCGTAATATCTGCCATTCTGCTTCCTGCACGAAGTCTGAAGACATTCCTGATATTCTGAATGTCTATCTCGAACCTGAGATGGGGAAGTATGACATCGCCCCCACGGATTCCAAATCGTGCGTCAGCGATCAGATTTTCATAATATTGCAGATATAATTCGTTCTCAAGAGAGGCAAACAGGCCCCGCCTGTATCCTTCTGATATCACTCTGGAGACGACACCTGCGTATGGCCATGAGGACAGATGTTCTGATATCTCACGAATGGTTCGAAGGATGAGCAGATGGTCAAGCTGAGCGGGAGTGAGCACTCCAGCAGGGATAAGCACTGCCCGTATCCGTTCGGGAGGGATCTGAAACTGACATCCCCGAAGGATGAGCATGATGTTCTCGATATCATACCTGGTGAAATAGCGTTCTGCCATTTCATGCAAAGCTCCGGGGGCAATTGAGAGGATATTTCGGTAGGTATTTGCCAGGTTCCGGGTGAGTGCCTGTTCAATACGCTCAATCTCTGAAAATGCGGAAGAGAGCGTATGGACCTCTTCGTCATACCCTGATTCTCCGATAAATCTGAGAAGCTGTGAGAGTTCCATGTTCAGGAGCCGGTTATACTGTTCTGGAGTTATCAGACTTTTTTTCCGAAGTCCGATCCGTGTGCAGATATATCGGTACGAAGAGGGAGTGACCAGGTAATGATGCATGATAGTATGGTTTTCTGCGTTGTAACAATATATAAATGAGGTATTTCAAATATTCTGCCATAGCCGTATCACCAGAAGTGATGAGATGATACAGTCCCTGACGATTTCAGCGCTCACCAATACCGGGCTTATAAGGAGGCGAAATGAAGATGCCTTGCTGATCGGCACTCATGTTCGTGCAGCAGTCTCCATGGTTCGTCCCTGTTGCTGTAGGATAGAACAATTCCCCGTTGTTCTTGCCGTTGCGGATGGTATCGGAGGAAGTGTTGCCGGTGATGTTGCAAGCCGGGAAGTATTATCCTGTCTGGGACAGGTTCCATGTCCGGATGGGGAGGAGATGCTGTCTGACCGGATCCACAAGACACAGGATCATCTCAGCCGGCTGGTTGCACAGTCACCGGATCTTGACGGGCTTGGAACGACGCTTGCCGGGGTGCTCTTCCTTTCCGAACGGATGATCGTCTTCTCCTGTGGTGATTCAAGGGTGTATATGCGGCGTTTGGGAGACGGGGATCATCTTTTACGCATGACCAAAGATCACTCATATATCCAGGAGATGATTGATACCGGACGGCTGACTGAGAAAGAGGCACGGTCCCATCCGCTTGGTCATGTGATCACGTCATGTCTTTCAGGCGGGCGGCGAAGGATTGCGCCTGATATCCGGATGAGTTCGCATACCGTCGAGGACGGGATGAGGCTTCTGCTCTGCACCGACGGGGTATGGGACTATGGGGGAGAACAGGTTCTGCAGGCGGTGTCATCCGGTGATCCGGTGACGGCAGCGCAAAAAGCCCTGAATATCTGTTATGACGCAGGAGCACCGGACAATATCACTCTCATCATTGCCGATGTTCAGGCCTAAAAAAGATTACCAGTCATCCCAGCTCTTCTTCATATCCTCGATGACTACAAGTGAAAGGGTTGAGAGTTCATTTGCCCCATCCCCCTCTTCATTTCTGGTATTCCAGGGATCAATCTTTATGGTCAGATGACTGGGAATCCGGGGGATTTCATGGGGGATCATAAACCGCAGGGTAAACATGGCAGCCTGTCCTGCTTTCAGCGGAGAAAAGGTATCAGTGACTGGAATAAGACTGGTTTCACCAAGCCATGCTTCAACCGGTACATCTCCCGGTGCTTTGTCATCCCCCCCCTGATTCCTCACAATAATCCGGGGCGTAACCGATCTTCCAGGCCGGGTGTATTGATAATCACCAACAAGGGTGACTTTTTCGAGGACATAATCGGGGGCATGGTCAGGGGAGGAGACTTGCTGGGCCGGAGCGGTAAAGACAATGGGCGAGGTGTTTGATCTATGCAGATCTCCAACGGCATAAGCGGGAAACAGCAGAAGAAATCCCAGGGTGAAAGCCAGCAGATATAATCTGATTTTCATAAGATGCCTCATATACCCGATACTATGTTGATTCTCCCGTTCAATAGGGTTTTCTGTCATTGCAATCTCCGGTCACAACAGAGCGGACCATGCGATATATGAGAGAATTACCATGATGACGAGGATAATAACGATTCCTTTGGAGAGACATGAGTAACAGATGCCGGTTTTGGTATGTATGCATGCCTGGCAGTGCTGATGATTGCAAAGCCGGCAGGTATATTCTCCATTCTGATCCTCGTGATGGATGCAGGGGTGGCCGCCATACTATGTACTGGCTTGTTTCCGGGTAAAAAGACTTTCATTTGAGAGATCTTCTGAATGAGATTAATTTATTGATCGGCTATGAACTATAGCAGGGTTCTTCATCTCATACAATCAGATAACAGTATTCTGATATGGGCAGGGTATGTGGAAAACATAGAATAGCATCCTTCAAACAACGAGTATTTGACAGTGTCAATGAGAGAGATGAAGGCGGCAAACCAAATACGCTCTTTGATTATTTCATCATTTTTGTCATCATAATCAACACCATTCTCATTCTTCTTGAGACATACCCGGAGGTGTCTGCACCGTACAAAGGATATCTGGATCTTATCGAGCAAGGAACCATCATCATCTTTACCATTGAATATCTGCTCCGGATCTGGACCTGTACCTGTTACCCGGAATATCGTCATCCGGTTTTGGGACGGCTCAGATATGCGTGTTCTATCACAATGATTATTGACTTTTTTGCGGTGTTTCCCTTTTACCTGACATTACTCATGCCGTTGAGTGTTGAACTAGTTCATTTCCTCAGACTTTTCCGGCTCTTTCGGGTGATGAAACTGCTCCGGTATTATGGATCTATTGATGTGATATACCGGGTCATAAAGCGAGACAGCCAGTATCTCTTTTCGGTAAGCGTGATCCTGCTGGTTTTTCTCTCGTTCAGTTCATACCTTATATACATTCTTGAATCAGAGGCACAACCTGACAGGATTCATGACTTTGATGATGCTCTCTGGTGGGCCATTGAGACGACAAGCACGGTCGGGTACGGTGATGTTGTTCCGGTCACCGGGATGGGGAAATTCTTTTCATTTTTGATTATTCTTATCGGAATAGGGCTGATTGCACTTCCGACAGGTATTATTGCATCAGGATTTCTGGAAGAGTTGCGTACATCCCATGATAGCACACAGGATGCATCATCCCTCCATCTGGCAGATGAGATCAGAAGACTCAACGATCTGCGAAATGAAGGGATCATTACTGAAGAAGAGTTTCGAATGGGAAAAGAGAAGATACTGAGATAGGAAGTAACCGGCGGAGAGTATGAAGTCATCAGCAGATGAACACTATGATATTTCATCGTATGAAAAAAAGCCAGGTGACCGGTCAGTCTTCGTGCATTATGCATACATTCGCATGAGTATTCCCCAAATTCTGATGCTCATCTCTCTCTTTCTTCTCATATCACCGGTCTCCTCCCTTTCGATCCATTTCCTTGATGTGGGTCAGGGAGATGCTGCGCTCATCGAACATCGCGGTCATGCCATGCTGATTGATGCGGGTGATCCGGATGCAGGGTCGCGTATTCTTTCATATCTTCAAAAACAGGGGATATTCAGCCTTGATGTCCTCATTGCCACTCATCCGCATTCAGACCATATCGGAGGGATGACTGATATTCTCAATGCCATCCCGGTTTCTTTATTCATTGATAATGGAGCAATTCATACCTCTCCGACGTACCGAACCCTGATGAAGACCCTGATAGAGAAACAGATTCCATATGGAGTGGCAAGAGAGGGAGATCTGATCCCATTTACCGATGATATCACCATCCGGGTCATATCGCCGGCTGAGCTCTCCGGTGACCTGAATGAGGACTCGCTTGCATTTGTGCTTACGTATGGGGAGGTGAGGGTATTTTTTACCGGTGATTGCGAGCATTGTGATGCGTCTTGTGATGTCGTAAAACTGGCTCATCATGGTTCAAAAGGCTCTGCATCGCGTGGGATCCTGAAGGGAGATGTTCCTGACCTGGCGATTATTTCACTTGGACGGGATAATGAGTATTATTATCCAGCACCATCCACGATCCATGCCCTGGAGTCGGCCGGAGTTGGGATAGTACGGACCGATGAGAGAGGAACCATTGTATTGCGAACTGACGGGAGGAGATACTGGCTTGACGAATGAGGTTCTGGCGACGGTGGATCGGCTTGAGGAGGGGGTGTTGGTTCTGATGACTGATACCGATCCGGTCCATGAGATATCTCTTCCTTATACGCTCTTTCCTCTGCTCCATGAAGGGGATGTGGTCAGGTTGATTGTGGAGGAGGATATGGATCGAAGGGAGGAGACTGTGCAGGAGGTTATGGAGATGAAAAAACGGTTACATAATGTGTCCCTATGATCCCTCCTCTGATAAATATCGCTCTTTTGCAATGGTATATCCGCCATTCCCAAAGGGTTAAAACCTCCCCGGACTATTTTTCTTTAGCAGAAAAGCTTCAGTGTATTATCTTTTCACTCTGTATAGTGGTTTGATCGCTCATGATTCCGATGATTCACTTCACAAGAGGTACGAATTCTCTCCGGTGGATATGGATTCTCTTCATCCTCAGTTTAATCATTGCATCGGTATGTCCGGCTGCTGCTGCCAGAGATGTCAGAGTAGCCGTACCTGATCTCAGACCAAGTCTTTTTCTCGATGAAAAGGGAGAACCCGCCGGATTTTTTGTAGACCTGCTTGAAGACCTGGCTGCAGAAGAGGGATGGAATCTCATCTGGATCAAAGGAACGCTCTCTGAAAGTTGGGATCGTCTCTTGGAAGGTGATATTGACCTGCTTTAGGCAGTAACGACAACACCGGAGCGGTTGACCCGATATGACTTTACGAATGAACCGGTCCTTTCAATCTGGTCACAGGTGTATGCCCGGTCGGACTCCGGTATCAATACGATGACTGACCTTGAAGGAAAGAGGGTCGCAATGGTCAGTGGATCATCAAGTGGAATCGGATTTCGGGATTATGCAGAAAAATTCGGGGTGTGTGCCACGTATGTGGAGAAGAACACACCGGAAGAGATCCTTGATGCTGTTGCAAACGGAGAAGCAGATGCCCTTGTTGTGTATAATTCAGCAGGTCAGGACGAGATGAAAAAACACGGACTGATTGCCACTCCAGTCATGTTTAATCCGTCATCATTCGGCTTTGCAGTTCTGAAAGGGAAAAACCAGGATCTTATCAGTGCAATTGATACCTCCATTGCAAAGGGTAAGAAAGATCCCTCATCTTGGTATAGCCAGTCAATGCAGCGGTGGTATGGCATCCAAGCTGAAGAGATAATTCCTGCCTGGTTCTGGTGGGGTCTTTTAGGAGTTTCCAGTCTTGCATTCCTTTTTGTTTCCATGAGTTACCTTCTCAAACGTGAGGTTTCACGAAAGACTGCTGAACTGAAAAGACAGAACGAAGAACTACAGAGGGAAGTTTTCAATCGTGTTCGGGCGGAAAAAGGACTCTCGATAAAAAATGAGGAGTT
>NZ_DAONKG010000142.1:0-6536 GCF_035406105.1 Methanospirillum sp. | reverse complement strand
CCAGCCGGCACCTGTTGCGGAACCAGTAAAACAGAAAAAGCCACGTGAGAAGGTGAAGATTCAGAAAGTATACAGCCTGTTTGAATGGACGGCGAATAATGTCAAACGGTATGGCCATGACCGTGTTGATCTCATGCTTGAGTCGTATAAGGAGATGGGTCATATCTCCGAGGAACACTGCAAACAGGTAAAGGATATTGCCCGTCTGATGGCCCCGTCCATTGGAGAAGTCCATGAGATGAAGGCCGATGAATTCGTCCTGGCACTCTATGAACTCAATCGGATATTGCAGCCTGATGATCCTGGCCTTGACCGTGACATGCTGGATGTCCTTATTGAGAAGAGAAAGATGGCAATGCCGTCCGGCCGGATTGAGGAGACAGATAACCTGATAGAGGATGACTCAGAGTTTGAGTATATTCCCTCCCGTGAGTAACTGCCGGTATGGCAAGCGAAGCTATCTCATCGTCAATCATGATAATAGGGGCGGTCCTCGGGGCCGCTGTCCTTATTACCGCAATCCTACCAGCGATATTTTCAGCTGGTGATACTTTCGGAACCGTATCGTCGTCGGCTGAGCAGAAACTCAAAACGGATTTTCGGATAGTGAATACGTATGCTTATGATAATTCACCAGATGTAGTGAAAGTCTGGCTAAAAAATGTTGGTGCGGTTCGTATCTCAATTTACGAAATACAGAAGTCAGATGTTTTTTTTGGCGTGAATAATCAGGTATCAATGAGAAGCTATCCGACAGGATTTTCATATGAATTGAAAGGATCCACTGATGGGTATTGGGATATTGGTGAAACTCTTGAGATTGTTTTAACAGAACCTACAGAGATTTCATCCGGTGCTCAGCTTTACTTTTCTTTCGCATTACCTAATAGTGTTCGGCGAACAACTACCTTCTCGACAAATAATTAATTATGGCCTCTTCTCTGATTACAGGAGCAGTAAGTCTGTTGTTAATTATTATTGCTGGATATATCATTGCGACAGGCATCTTGACAGTTGCTGAGACGACAATTGGAGCTCAGATAGAAATGTCGACTGTATTAGAGACAATACAACAAACAAAAATTTCAGTTAATGAGTACGTGTGGTCAGATACAGAAAACAAACTTTCCCTTTATATTCTAAACGATGGCAGCGTCTCCTTTAAAAGGTTGGATTCAGGGTACGATTTGTTCATTTGCAATTCTGCAACTAATGTGACAACAAGATATTCATTATCAGATATTACAACACGAATACTTGATGACGTTACTAATAAAGGATATTGGGATCCTTCTGAAACGATTGAGTTAAACATCACTCTTGCTTATACTCCAAATTGGGCGAAATTTGTTACTTCAAATGGAATAACCGTCTCAACAAATATTATTACGTGATTTTGAGAAAACTCAATAAAATCGTTAATTTCAAATTGAATTTATGTTTAAGAAGGAAGGAAAAAAACTCTCTTAATTAAAAACCTAAAAAATAGAGAACACGTATTAGCAAATAGAAGAATTATACATAAGGGGTATTCATCACATGGCAGAATTAGATCTCACAGCAGGCGAGGAAGCACGGGGAGACATAGCCGACCTCCTTGGGAAGGAAGAACGGAAGATCCTCACGACAGGGAACGCAGAAATCGATAAAAAAATAGCTGATGGTCTTCCGCTCGGCTCACTCACGCTCATTGAGGGAGAGAACGATACCGGAAAATCAGTCCTCACCCAGCAGTTTATCTGGGGAAGTATGCATAATAACCTCCGCGTTGATCTCTTCTCGACAGAATTGACGACGAAAAGTTTTCTGACCCAGATGGAGTCGATGTCCCTTGACATATCCGACTTCTTTGCCTGGGGATATATCCGGCTCTTTCACTGCCACCTGGTAGAGTTCAAATGGACCCCTGATGCCATGAATGATATCCTTGACCGGATTATCACACACGTCAAGTTCAGCAATACCGATGTTGCCATTATTGATTCATTAACAATATTTACGGAATATACAACAAATGAAGCAGTTCTCTCATTCCTGACTCAGGCAAAGAACATCTGCGATCAGGGAAAAACAATTCTGATTACGATGCATAGTTATGCATTTACCGATGAGGTCCTCACCCGGGTCAGGTCCATCTGTGATGCACATTTGCTCCTGATGAGAAAACTCATGGGTGATAAGTATGTTATGGTTCTTGAAGTGGTCAAGGTCAGAGGTGCCAGAAAGACCACTGGTAACCTTGTCAGCTTTGAAGTCCATCCCGGGTATGGGATGAAGATTATTC
Source organism: Methanospirillum sp. (assembly GCF_035406105.1). Lineage (GTDB taxonomy): Archaea > Halobacteriota > Methanomicrobia > Methanomicrobiales > Methanospirillaceae > Methanospirillum. The sequence goes on along the minus strand of NZ_DAONKG010000142.1, from coordinate 4,252 downwards.
CGGTATCAGTCGCAAAAGTCTGAGTATGACACGTCTGCAGATCCAGGGTAAAATACCTTTCCAGGAGGCTGAAAGTCATGATACTGAAGAGTGTATTCTCAATCCTGAATCCTGCGCACTGTACCGGATGCTTCCTGCAAATGCAAAAGAATATGCCCGGAATTATCCGCACCTGCTTGAATACCTGCACATCTTTCCGGTGGATGAGTTCGGAATTCCTCTCTTCTTCTCTGAGCTGAAACGTGATTTAAAGGGAATTAAGGATCCCAACCTCATTTATCCGGCTAAACCTCCCATTTTCATTCATATATTCTTTGATCCCAATGATGTGAGGAATTTTTACATCCCCATCGAACCCTCGTTCATGCATAACATCGGGCGGTTACTTCCGGCTATTGAGTACCGGCTCGTTGATCTGCTTGATGCGCTCGAGGAAGATCCCGTTACTCCTGAAGAACGGACTTCGGTATTAAAACGACTGTTACGGCAGGTCCTGTATATCAAAAAGCCGGGGGAAGCCATCGATCCGGCCCTCCTCAAGATTGAGGGCCCGAAAGGGTTTGGTGATAAGATTAAGACATTTCTTACCACCGATCTCACCGCCAAGGAGGAGCCGGGTGCAGAACGATTATTTGCAGATGTCCCTCATCTTGCCGACGGGCGTATCATTGTCACTCCCCAGGAGTTTGAAGCAATTGAATACCAGATGATCCGGGACAAGATTGATGTCGGGCTTCTTTATCCGTTTATTGCAGACAATTTTATTGAGGATATCACCTGTGACGGTCTTGGCCCTATCTTTATTGAACATAAGATCTTTAAGGGACTGAAATCAGTCGTCGGGTTTGATCAGGAGGCTGCTCTGGATGATTTTTGCATTAAGCTTGCTGAAAAGTCACGCCGTCCGATTACTTATAGAAATCCGATCGTTGATGCAACGCTTCCGGACGGGTCACGTATCAATATCGTTTATTCAACTGAGATCAGTCGTAAGGGAAGTAACTTCACCATACGAAAAGCGATGGATGATGTCATCTCCATCACCAAACTGGTCGAGTTTGGGACCTGCAGCTATGCACTTGCTGCATATCTCTGGATCTGTATCGAGAACGGGATGTCACTCTTTATGTCAGGTGAGACCGCATCCGGTAAGACAACCTCCATGAATGCCCTTACCACTTTCATCTCCCCCGAGTCGAAGATCGTCAGCATTGAGGATACCCCTGAACTTATCATTCCGCATAAAAACTGGACCCGTGAAGTATCAAAAGGAAAGGGAAAAGGGGAAGGTGAGGGGGCAGATGTGACTATGTTTGACCTGCTTCGTGCAGCGCTTCGTCAGCGTCCAAACATGATCATGGTCGGTGAGATTCGTGGGGTTGAGGGAGCGGTCGCATTTGGTGCGATGCAGACCGGTCACCCGGTCATGAGCACCTTCCACGCTGCAACGGTGGAAAAGCTGATTCAACGACTGACCGGTGATCCCATTCTGATCCCCAAGACATTCATAGATAACCTCAACCTCGTTGTCATTCAGAGTGCAGTCAGACGTCCTGATGGGGCAATGGTCCGGCGTCAGCTGAATGTTTCAGAACTGGTCGGGTATGACGCACAAAGTGGTGGTTTCTCCTTTGTCGAAGTGTTTACCTGGGACCCTGTTACCGATACACATGAGTTTACCGGAAAAGGGTCAAGTTATCTGCTTGAAAATAAGATTGCCACCATGCTTGGTATACCGGAGCACAAAAAGGCCCAGATGTACATGGAGGTTGAGAAACGGGCAAAGATCCTGGAACGACTCCATAAAGCAGGATATACTGATTTTATTGAACTCTTTAATATGATTACAAAGCTGAAAAAACAGGGTCTATTGAATATCGACATCTGATCTCATGGCATTTGATGGTTTTCTGGATAAACTGCGTGCATCAAACCAGGGTAAACTACCGTTTGAGGATTTGTATGCCTCAATTTATGCACGGCTTTACAAATTCTTCATTGAAGACAAGTACATGGGGTCAGATCTCCTCTTCATGCTGACCTATATGGCTGCGATAATCACCGCAGATGCGTCACGACCTGAGATCTTTGCATATACCGGCTCCCGCTCTGAGTATGTATCAACGAAGTATATCCGCCGCGCTGATCTGCTTGTGAAGAGATGGGGGTACAGTTATGTGGAGGCCCTTTCCAACGTTGCAAAAAAAATTGAGAACGAGATGCTGTTTTCGATGATCAACCGGTATGCAAATGCGATCGAGTCAGGAGTTCCTGACAGCGATTATCTGACCCGTGAACTTGATACCATACGCAATATCTATAAATCAACGTATGAGCAGGGCATTGAGATGCTGAAGAAGTGGGGAGATGCGTATATCTCGATGCTTTTTTCCGGTGCTCTTGTTGGTATTATCATCATGGTGTCTATCGCGATTTATGCGCCGGATAATATCCAGGGCACCCTGATGACCTCCTATATTCTGATCGGCGGGATTTCAGTGCTGGGTATTATTACCATGTATAAGGCAGTCCCGGCTGACCCGAAGACCCACCGCCTCCCGCAGGGATCTCCGGAGCAGAATATGATCCACCGGATGGAAAAGAAGGTTGTTCCAATCCTCTGTGTCATTGTCATATTACTGCTGCTGCTTGGGATGAATTTTGGCCTTGTTCTGATGCTTATTGGTATGCTTCTCTTTCCACTCGGAGTGATTGCCTTTATTGACGATGGAAATATCACCCTTCGGGACACCGAGTTCCCAACCTTTATCAAAGGCGTTGGCGCGATTCAGGGAGGAAAAGGCACCACCATCGCTCCAGCGATACAGGAGATCGACAAAAAATCCCTCCCCTATCTTGAACCCCTCATAAATGCAGTCTTTTCAAAATTAAACCTTGGACTTGACGAAGACAGATCCTGGCAGCGGTTCATCAATGACGGCGGGAGCTACCTGATTTATAAGTACCTGAATATTTACCGGGATGCGCTCAAGCTGGGTGGGAAGGCTGATGCGATCGGTCAGATTGTCAGTTCATCCATGCTGGACCAGGTCCTGCTCCGTGATCACCGGCATACCATTTCAATGGGTTTTATGACCCTCCTGGTCCCGATGCATGCGATGATGGTTGCCATCTTCCTGTTTCTCTATAATATTCTCGTCGTTATGGCTGATGCGATCGGTGAAAAAATGTCCTCACTGGGAGAGGCCGGAGCTGCATTATCATCTGGTCAGGGTGCCTCCATTGCAGGAGCATTGGGGGGGAGTATGTTTGTCTTTTCGAATTTTGACAAGGATGCCATTGGGTTTTATGTGATCATCATCATCACGATGCTTACGATCTCCAATGTTATTGCAGGGAAGATTGTTTCGGGCGGGGATAATGCATTAATATATTTTTATACAAGTCTTATCTGTTCTGTATCCGGACTCCTTTACATAGTGGCTCCCATCATAACCGGAATATTCTTTATGATTCCCGTCTTTGAAGGTGTATAAGCGATGGTTGAACTCTCAGACTCTACCCGGCGGCTCGTCATATTTATAGCAATTGTTCTTGGGGGTTCAATTCTTCTCATCTTTGATATTCCAGTTCTGTACCTGATGATGGGTGTTATCGGGATTACCATCATCCTGCTGGTCATCACCGGGACGATTATCCTGTCTGAGTTAATCCGTGATATCCGGTACTGGCTGAAAAACCGCCCGAAAAAACCAAAAAAAGAAAAACCTCCAAAAGAGAAGGGAAAAGAGAAAGCAAAAGGACCGGGTGTATTCTCTTCACTATCCGGAAAGATAAAGATGCCCTCAATCTCCCTGCCTGCGATTAAGATGCCGTCACGGTCAGAGAAACCGCGTGATGAAAAGAAAAAAGGCCGGGAAGAGAAGAAGGGAAAGGAGAAGAAAACCGCTCAAAAGGCTGAAAAGGCCGGTAATGAAGAGGAGGTCATAGAGGAGCCCGGCTCAGGAGCCGAGAAAGGGAAGGTTGATGATGTAACTTTCGATGCAGATCTTCTTGAAGGTCTGGATCTTGATGATAGTCTTGATATCGATGCAGAATTGGATTCAGTAAACCCGGAGTTTGATAATATCCGGACACCGTATGGGGAAGGGGAAGTAATGCCGGATATTCTATCTGATTCTGATGTGAAGAAGATGGATATCGCAACCCATGACGAGGAAGAAGAGATCATTCTGGATGATGATCAGGGGCCGGATGAGATTGATGCCATCTATTCAAGCACGATTGATAT
>NZ_DAONKG010000141.1:0-6544 GCF_035406105.1 Methanospirillum sp. | reverse complement strand
CCATATGCAATGGCAGCATTGAGTGCTATCGGTGAGCCGGCAGTACCTGCCCTCCTCCCTCTTTGAAAAGTCCTGATACGGTTGCTCAGCAGTATGCCATTCATGCACTTACACGGATTGGATCCCCTGCTGCGTCGGCACTGATGTCCCTGATGCAGACGGATGAGAGTCTTGTTCCTTTGATAAGTAAAATACTGGCCGGGATGGGTGGATCTGCTCTTCCGGAGCTCATTCAGGAACTGGAGAGCCTGCAGGCAGCAGGACAGGAAGGGAGCAGCAGGGGCATTGCAGTCATGTCCCTGATTACCGAGATAGCACTCTCAAACCGTGATGATCTCAGGCACCTGTTCTCCATACAGAATCCTGTTCTGACGACCATGTTTGAGCGGATCTTCATCAGTAAAGGTGAGCAGATATTGCCTCCTCTTCTGGATGCCGTCATGGAGGAGCAGTCGGTTCCGGCCATGGCTGCCAATATTATTACCTCAATGCGTGCTCAGGCACAGGCTGCAGTCATCCGTCTTCTCAAATCTGTAGGTCCGGGAGATCGTCGTCGTATTGCTCTGCTTCAGGTTTTAGGAGTCCTGAAAGATCCGTCATCTGCATCTGTCATGTATGATGCTTTGCAGGATCCGGATCAGGAGATCAGGATGACCGCTATTCGGGAGCTTGGAAAATTTGGACGGGAGGCATTAGGACCACTTACTGATGCGATGCATGACCCAGATCCAAAGGTACGTGCAGCAGCGGTTGAGTCGTTAGGCGATATCGGGCTGCCAGTCCTGGATCAGTTGATTACCGCACTCAAAGATCCGGACGGCTCAATCCGTGCGGCTGCACTCAAGGGCATATCAAAGATCGGAGAAGCAGGACAGTTTATGCTGGTGCAGACCCTGGATGACAAGGATCGGCATGTCCGAAAAGCCGTCGCAAAACTTCTTGATGAGAGTGGATGGAAACCAAAGTATACAACTGACCGGCTCAGTTATCTCTTTGCCAAGGAGATGTTTGACGAACTTGTCCGGATCGGCCCTCCAAGCGTTGATACCCTTGCCCGTGGACTTCACGATGATGATCCTGAGATCCGGGAACGTTCACGTGAGGCACTTGCAGTTATCAGAGATTCCATTCAGATCTGACAAAACATACTAGCAGCATGCCATCCACTAGTACGTACCGGAGGAGTACGCGTACGTCCATACATCACATTATCTCCATCCATGATCTGGACAGGGATCAGATAGACCGGCTGCTTACCCGTGCTGGTGAGGTCCAGTCAGAATATACCGGAAAAGAACCATTGAAAGGAAAAATTCTTGGTCTGCTTTTTTTTGAGCCCAGTACCCGGACACGGATGTCATTTGAATCAGCCATGCTCAGGCTTGGTGGTGCCTGTATGAACCTTGGGGGAGTAGAGGTAAGTTCCATGGCAAAAGGAGAGACCCTGGCCGATACCATTCGTGTGGTAAGCGGGTATGCGGATGCGATCGTCCTGCGTCATCCAAAAGTCGGGGCAGCACGACTGGCCAGTGAGTTTTCCGATATTCCCATACTCAATGGAGGAGACGGGGCTGGTCAGCATCCGTCTCAGACGCTGATTGATCTCTATACCATCAGGCAGGCAATGCCCCTTGATAATATCAATATCGGACTCATTGGAGACCTGATGTATGGAAGAACGACTCATTCCCTTGCCTATGCCCTGACCCATTACAATGCCAGAATTCATACCATCGCCCCCAAAGGTCTCGGCCTTCCAGACTCCATTCAGGATAATCTCAAAGAGCGTGGGGCTGTGGTCATCGAGCATGATTCCATTGAAGAGATAATCAGCGAGCTGGACGTTCTGTACGTGACAAGACTTCAGCGGGAGCGTTTTCCTGACCCTGCAAAATTTTTTGATGTCTCATCCAGTTACCGGATCACCCCCTCCCTCCTCTCGGATGTGAAAGACCATCTCGCAATCCTTCACCCCCTTCCACGGGTGGATGAGATCGATACGGCAGTAGATAATCTTCCCTACGCCCGGTACTTTGAACAAGCCAGAAATGGTGTGCCGGTCAGGATGGCGATGCTCACTGAGGTTATGCTATGACCGAAGAAGAACCAAAACGAACCCTGGTCATCAGTACCATCAAGAACGGAACGGTCATTGATCACATCAGTGCCGGAGAAGCACTCACCGTACTTCGGATACTTGGGATAACGGGAAGTACCCGGGAGTGTGTGAGTGTTGCAACCAATGTCAGCAGCAGAGTTCAAGGGAAGAAAGATGTGGTCAAGATTGAGAACCGGGAACTGAAGACAAAAGAAGTTGACCGGATTGCTCTTGTTGCACCGGATGCGACTATCAATATCATCCGGGATTATCGGGTTATTGAAAAAAAAGGTGTTGATATTCCCCATGTTCTTATCGGAGTGCTCAAATGCCCAAATCCCTGTTGCATCACTAACACGAATGAACCGGTTTTAAGCAGGTTTGAGATGCATGGGAAAAAAGCGGTGTGCTCTTATTGTGATGCAGTCATTTCATCTGATATCTCTTCACATATCATCTGATCATTCTTCTTTTTGTGAAATTCGGTGTATTAGTCGTCCATGAGTATCAATCTCACCCCGCCATATCCGGGTACTTGAGATCCACCGTCCGTCTTCTGCAAGGACACATCGAATCATGTGAATCTCAACGCATGGTTTTCCCCGTTCCCTTCTCTTCTGATTGATACTCTGGCCGACCGGAAAGGTCTCTTCACTTACAACGAGAGCATCAAAGTCCGCATCAAGGGTTGAGCCGTACTGATCATGAAGTTCTTCTATCTCCCATCTGGCCTTTGGATGAAGGGATGTAATATATGTGGTAAGATCCCGGTACCGGTCAGCATACGGATGAATCGGATGGGATTTACGGTTTGCAAATGAATCGCTCGTAAGACCGATAATGACCAGCCCGTCCGGGTGAGCAAGTTCAAAGGCGCGTCTGATGAGAAGCCGGTGTCCGTCATGTAGAGGATCAAACGTGCCCCCCACCATAATTTTCATGAATGTACTGTTTCATGCGATTTTATAAAACTGATATCATCTGTCTTTGTATTGTCAGATACATATGGGAAGTATCCGAGAGCCACGCGTGTGGTTCTGACTGATAAAGAGGGATAATACAGCCGGTATATGACTGATCCTATTATACTATCACGGCCTAAACGTATGATAGAGTACCTGCCCGACCCCGGGCTGGTGAATGCGTCATAACCTGTGAACGTCTTATGCAAATCCATCAGAATATCCCTAACGCTGCTTTTATTGCACCAAATGCCACGGTGATTGGAGATGTCTGTACCGGTCAGGATATAAATATCTGGTACGGAGCGGTCATTCGGGCAGATAAGGACAGGATTACCATTGGAAACAGGTCGAATATTCAGGATAATTGTGTTGTTCATACCTCGAAAGGACATCCGGTCAGCATTGGTAATGATGTTTCTGTTGGTCATGGCGCCATACTTCACGGATGCACCATAGGGAGCACAGTTCTGGTCGGTATGGGAGCCATTGTGCTGAACGGGGCAGTTGTCGGTGATAATACTATCATCGGTGCCGGGGCTGTAATCACCGAAGGAAAGGTTATCCCCCCCGGTTCTCTCGTCCTCGGGCTTCCAGGAAAGGTTATCAGAACGATATCAGACGAGGAGATTGCTGGTATCAGGACCAATGCTTCTGAATATGTAAAACTTGCACGGATTCATGCCCATGAATGAAGCTGTTGTTATCGGAGGCGGCATCGCAGGTATTACTGCTGCACTTGACATTGCGAATCATGGCATTCATGTTCATCTTGTCGAGCGTGAACCAACCATCGGGGGACATATGGCGATGCTTGATAAGACGTTCCCAACCAATGACTGTTCCATGTGCATATTAAGTCCGAAGATGGTCGAGGTGGAGCGACACCCGAATATTACTCTGCATACCCTTACGGAGGTGACAGGAGTTGCGGGTACGGCCGGAGACTTTACCGTATCTGTAAAACGATATCCCCGGTATATCCGGGCTGCAGACTGCACCGGTTGTGAAGATTGTGTTGAAGTCTGTCCGGTTGAGGTTTACAACCGGTTTGACGCCGGGATTGGTGTACGAAAGGCTATCTATAAGGCACATCCTCAGGTTGTCCCCAATCTTGTCGTCAGAGATAGGGAACATTGCATCGATTGTGGTCTATGTTATGATGTTTGTGGAAAACAGGCCGTCCTTCGGAATGATGAGGATACTGAAGAAGAATTTACCATAAAAGCCGGGACAATTATTGTTGCCACCGGATATGATGTCTTTGATGCAAGAAAAAAGACCCCATATAAATATCTTTCAATACCCGATGTGATCACCAGTCTTGAGTTTGAGCGGATAATAAACGCAAGCGGCCCGACCGGCGGGAAGATAAAACGAATATCCGATGGCCGGACACCAAAAGAAATTGTTTTTATCCAATGCGTCGGATCTCGTGACCTGCCACTTGGATGCCCCTCCTGTTCCGCGGTCTGTTGTATGTATGCCATAAAAAACGCCATGCTGATCAGAGAGAAATATCCGGATACCCGGGTCTCTATCCTTTATATGGATATCAGGGCGTATGGCAAAGGATATCAGGAGTATTATGATCGTGCTGAGACGCTTGGTGTCAGATTCATTCGGGGGATGCCAGGAGATATATACTCCCAGGACGGGACGGTTATCGTTCAGGTTGAAAATACCGAAACGAAGGAAGTATTGAGGATAAATGCTGATCTCGTCGTATTATCGGTTGGTATCAGACCGACTGGGACCGCTTCGTCACTTGCAGAGCGACTTGGTATAACCTGTGATGAATCCGGATTTTTTGAGAGTGCTGATGAGAAATGCGGGCCGGTACAGACCCTTCGGCCCGGAATATTTATCGCCGGGACCTGCAAGGAACCGATGGATATTCCAGATTCAGTAATGGAAGGCGGTGCTGCCGCGATGCAGGCCGTCATGACTCTCATGCGTGAGTGATTATGGAGCCGCTCCGTCCGATTCTTTTTCATCCGCATATTCCTTCGATTGAATATATCGAACAGACTATACTTCCGGATGCATACGAAGTCAGAACGGCCAGATCAGTCTCTGATCTTGCACAGGCAATACAGCGTCTTGGTATCAGGGGGGCCCCGGCCCTTGGATGTGCCGGAGCGTGTGGGGTTGCATTATCAGCTCTTCTTTCAAAAGCTGCAACCTTTCCAGAATTTCTTGAGCAGATACGACATGATGCACACGTTCTGAAAAACACTCGTCCGACTGCGGTAAATCTCTTTTATGGGATCGATCATGTCCTCTGTACGCTCGAGCATGCCCGATCAATAGAAGAGGCAAAAAGCAAGGCGGTCGATGCTGCACAGGAGATTATTGAGGCAGACCGGAGGACCTGTCATGCAATTGGTAAGACCGGGCTTTCTGTCATTCCTGATGGAGCCCGAATTCTGACCCATTGTAATGCGGGAGCACTTGCCTGTGCTGAATGGGGTACTGCTCTTGGTGTTATTCGCTCTGCTCATGAGGCAGGTAAAAAAATTTCCGTTTTTGCCTGTGAAACCAGGCCTCTTTTACAGGGTGCCCGCCTGACCACATGGGAACTTATGAGGGATGGGATTGAGGTTACACTTATCACCGACTCCATGGCGGCCGTTCTGATGCGGAAAGGTGAGATTGATCTGGTTTTAGTCGGAGCAGATCGAATTGTATCAGATGCTGTGTTTAACAAGATCGGTACATATATGCATGCGGTCTGTGCACAGGCTCACAATATTCCGTTCTACATCGCGGCGCCACTTTCCACATTTGATGAGAAGAGCCGGGAGGCAGATATTACAATCGAAGAGCGGGATCCGGATGAGATCCGAACGGTCAGGGGGTGTATAACCGGACCAAAAGATGTCCCGGTCTGGAATCCTGCATTTGATGCAACACCGGTCCATCTTATATCTGGTATTATTACGGAGTACGGTATCTTTTCTCTTCCCCGCGATAGTGACATAATTGATCAGATACGAAAAGGAGAGAGAACAGGAGGAGCGGTTTTGTGATGACGATCCTTACTCCGTATCTGCCGGTTATTACGCTCATCGGAGAGCTGACCATTCTGATTTTTTTATCCATCCTGATACTCGGATTCATCCTGCTTATTCTTACAGTCTATGCGATACGATCAGGAAATATTCTCTTCCCCCGATTCATGCGTGCAGGACTTCTCTTTCTTGAAGGAATGATGCGGGGACTATTTCGTCTGTTCGGGTTTGAAGATAGTGATTTCCTGCGGATAATTGTGACACTGCAGAATACCCTCAATCGGAAGGCTTTCATGGTAATTCCGGTATCAGAACGGGCAGTCTTTTTCCCCCAGTGTCTTCGATCCAATGCATGTCCTGCTCACCTGCATGATGAAGGATTAAAATGCCGTGAATGTGGACTGTGCAGAGTTGGCGAAGGGAAACGGTTACTGGAGCTTTTGGGATACCGGGTGTTTATCGTCCCGGGT
>NZ_DAONKG010000140.1:0-6554 GCF_035406105.1 Methanospirillum sp. | reverse complement strand
CCTGAAACCGCAGCATCACCCGTGCAAAGTTATCTCCTTCGGTCCGGACGACTGGCGTGAACCCAAGTCTTTGGTAGGTCGGATGGTCTGATCGCAAATCTGTTGTAATCCCACACGCCCGTGCGGTCGGTCCGACTGCATGAATCAGTTCAGCCTGTTCACGGGTCATGACACCGATTCCCTTACTTCGAAGCCCGATAAGTGGTCCGGATTCAAACATGCTCATATAGCGGCGTGTCTCACGCTCCACATCATCCATTGCTTTCATAATCCGTGTGAGGTCTTCATTATCAGGATCAAATCTGACTCCTCCCGGGATAATGTATGCACAGGTGACCCGTGCACCGGTCAGATATTCAAGCAGGTCCATGACGGTTTCACGAATATTGAGGAGATACATCCCAATCGTCTCGTGTTCGATGGTATAACAGTACGAGAAGTTAGCGATCAGATGGCTCTGCATCCGGTCAAGTTCATTTGCCAGTACCCGCAGGTATGCCGCCCGGTCAGGGACGTTCAGCCCTGAAATCTTCTCCATCGTCTCAATGAATACAAAGTTATGGATAACTGAACAGATCCCGCATACCCGCTCGGCCAGGAACATAACCTCCTGCCATGGCCGGCCGACCATGATCCGTTCAATTCCCTTTTTCATGTATCCCAGTTCGACCTCGGCGGCGAGGATCTGCTCACCAAAGGTCTCGCACTTTATCCGGCAGGGTTCCTTGAAGATTGGATGGACCGGCCCGAGCGGAATTGATACATCAACCGTCTTTTTCATCGCTTCATCTCCCAGTCTTTGAATATGTGCGGGGCTACAGAGAGAATCGCCGAAATGATCTCAGTCGGCCGGGGCGGACATCCCGGAACCTCTGCGGCAATCGGGATATAACTCTTTGCAGGAGCCTTCGTCAGGGTCTGTGGCCGGGAAAAGACGCATCCGGATATCGGGCAGTTTCCGATGGATACGGCAACCTTTGGCTCAGGAATCTTGTCCCAAACCATCCTGAGTTTATCCTCCCACTGAGGGGTTATTCCGCCGATTATCAGAAGAACATCTGCTTCACGGGGATTATTATGAACATATATACCATACTGCTCAAGGTCATACCGGGGGGAGAGGCATGCCAGGACTTCAATATCACATCCGTTACAGGATCCGGTATCCACATAACAGACATGAATCGAACGCTGACGAACGGCGTTTTTCAGGGATTGCAGGATGGTCATTCTGCTTCCTCTCCAAATACCTTTGATCGAAGTACGGCCTTTCCCTTCTCCGGGTCATTACATTTTTGGGCGATACTGAGGGCTTCGTTCATAATCTCCTGCGAAACAACCGGTATATAGGTCGTAAACAGTTCATACCCTATTTGTCGTTTCATGCCCCCCTCTGTATCACCCTTATCACGCCAGCTGTCATATCTGACGGCAAGTGACTCGAGCGTCATCATATCCAGGTTTTCGATCAGCAGCCGTCTCATCTTCATCGGGGGAATTCCGAGCAATTCTGCACAGGCGGTGACCACCTTTTTGTGATACGGGCTTTTCAGAATGGCAAATTTCATCCCAAACAGGTCGCGTTCATAGATATCTGTCATATCATCCCCCCGCTTTTCAGTATTGCGTACAGGCCAAAGAGGAGGATGCAGGCCCATATAGCAATCATCTCGCCTTCATGAAGCGGGTGTTCATCCCTCGCAAAGGGGAGTGCGGCAAGGAGAGCGACTGCTGCAATTCCGATAATTGCCTGCCAGAGTATATGGCCCCTGATTAGTTCTATTCCAAAGAGCACTGCATATACGAGCGCCCCTCCTGCAAGAATCTTCCTGATGCGAATCATCCCATCACCCCCAGGGCGATAATGTATATTGTGAGAATGCCCGTAATTACCGTCTGAAGGGCTACCGCGTCAAATGGCGAGAGCATGGGGGTAAATGCACAGATAAAGGAGAGTGAAATGAGGACGATGAGCATTGCAAACAGCATCAGGTACCAGGGAAGGACTCCAATAAAGAGAAGGACGAATGCTGCAAGGAGTACATATGTCTTGAGTGCATACGCAACCTCAAGGCCTGCCCGCCAGACACCGAAGTGTTCCGTCCGGTTTCCTGATACGATCTCTTTTGCCTCAATAATTGAGAACGGCCCATAATGCATCTTGGAAAGTATGACGATGTACATGGCAATCGCTATCGGGAACGCCCCGATGAGCAACGGTCCGTGTATCTCCTGGTATCTCGTGATATCACTAATCATCAGTGAGCCTGTCACCACATACATGCCAGCAATCGTTGCAAAGAGCGGGATTTCTGAAGCTGCAGACATTACTGATCTGATCGCTCCAAACTTCCCATATGGTGAACCTGATGAGAGCCCCAGACCATGTTCGGTGATCTTATGCAGCATAAATACGGCAAAGAGAAGAAGCAGACTGCCTCCGCTGAAAACGATATAATATGCACCGGTCCATATGGCTATGGAAACTGCCACGATGAAGACAAACATGGGCATACTTGCCGTTTTTGGAATCCATGTCTGTTTAAAGGAGAATTTTAAGGTATGAAGAATCTCCTGCCATATTGGCGGCCCTGGCCGCCCCTGTATCCGTGCAATGATCTTCCGATGTATGCCATGAAACAAAAGACCGATAAAGACTGCGGGAAGTATCTGTGTTATCATATTAATACCCGGTAAAAGGGATGTCCCCATCTGTGTTTGATGCATTCCACCAGAGAAAGAGTGCCAGAATAAATGCCGGAAATGTCAGGATCACGCCGATCACCGGCAGCCATCCTGGCTGTATTCCGACTGATACTGCATATGCTGCGATCCCGAGAATAACCCCTGTGATTATGGTTATTGCCAGATACGACTCTTTATTCATTGTTACACCGTCAAAATGATCTCGATGACCCGAAGGAAGATGAGCAGGGAACTGACATGGATCATCAGTACGTATGGTGCTCCCGGTGCCCGGGTGATCTCAGCCTTTGCGATATAAAAGGGTGCCATTCCTTCTCCCATTACTCCAAGGACCAGAAACATCTTTGCAGCCAGGGGAACCATCCCTCTCCCTGCAAGTTCCCAGATCGACAGGGTTCCACAGGTCCCAAGAGCGGTTGCTGCACCACCAAAGAGGAAGGTTGTTGCGACCATGGCGACGATTCCATAATTATACGCTGCATTCAGAACATACCGGTTGTTCACACCTGCAACAATCCCGATGTTTGTGATTCCGATGAGGGCGGTAAAGAGTGAAAAGTTGAAGAGGTCACCTGAACAGACGGCACCAAGTGTTGCAAGACCGCAGGCAATTGCCATGAAACGCTGAAACCTGAGGTTTTCATGAGTTATCTCTTTGGTATACACCGCATCAGTTCCAAAGATGATATCCGTCTGCTGCTCCGGCCGTGCGATGATGGCGATTATGATAAAGGCGGTTGCAAACAGGAACAGGGTTGTCGTGTATACACTGAAGTAATTGACAATGTCCCCAAATTCGAGGATAAAGAGTTCTTCTCCCTCAATTGGCAGATTAAACATCCCTCCCCTCCCGCATGGTGCCGATAAGTGCCATCTTTGTGGTTACTTTCATGAGGATCGCCCCTCCTGCAAGGATTACGGCAATCAGCCAGGCCTGTGGCAAAATCATGAAGATGAAGAATGCCACGATCCAGAGCGCCCATGCATATCCTGATACCATTTCAAGGAGGGCAAACCGCTCCTCATATCCTTTACACATGAAATAAAATACAAGACCTATGCCTGCAACCGCACCGCCGGAGAACCCGGAGAGGATGATTCCATACACAACCAGGGCAAATGTGATAATCGGCGGTGCAGTTCGCATCACCTCGATCCGTATCGGCTGAAAGGCCGGAAGGGGGAGTTTCTCCTTTCTGATGTAGAGTTCGGTGAGCATGAGGAGTTCAGATATGCCGACCACAAGACCGGGGAGGACAAGAGCTTCTGCCAGGTCTGTTGCTACCAGGCAAACAATAACAAGTCCAGTTGTCTCTATCAGATCTACAACAAGTATTTTGTGGATATCATCACGTTCCCGAAGCAGGGCGATGAATGATATGATCACACATATCAGGGTACAGAAAAGCCCAACCTGGTAAAAATCCATCAGGCCCTCCTCCTGAAGAGAAATGAGGCGATTGCAAATGCAGTAAAGAGGATACTGGTCTCAACCACTGTATCAAGACCCCGGGTATTGTAGAGGATCTCATCAAGAATCCCTCCCGGATGGGCAACGATCGTAGTTCCGAGATAAGGTGTTGTATTGGCAAGGAACCATGAGAACGGTGTCAGGTATGCAGTCACATAACCGGCAGTCGGGGAGTTATCCGGATATTGGGCCCTGACCTCTGCCCTGGCAAAAGGGATCCCTCCCCTGTCATAGGGGTCAAGGGTTGAATCCCGGTCTATGGTTTTTGAGTAAATCTGATCCTCGTGATAGCTGAGGAGCGGGACCATCAGGATGCCACAGCATGCAACAAAAATACCAAGAGCAGCATAAACAGCAACCAGGTTCTCATACGTAGACATCCAGTTTGAGAAGATTCGAAATCCCGTTCCGATACGACGTATCATGCGGTCATCCTCCGCTCGACAAGAAGAACAAGAACAAATGTTGTGAGGGTTGAAACGGCGATAAAGGTCAGAAGAGCCAGGGTCTCATCAAAGGATAATGCAACAAGGAGCAGGCCGAATGCAGGGATCTCAAGATTGATAATCCTGGTCAGATATTCCCGGTCACGGGGGAAGGCACAGACAAAGGTTCCAATAAGAAGCAGGATCAGTCCTGCATAAAATTCAGGACTCATGGCTCCCCCTTTCGGCAGAGTTGGAGGACAAAGACTGTTGAGAGAGGGATGATAACAGCAAGAGCTGCGGCAACATCGGCATACCCCCTTGCTATGATAAGGGGCATGACCCCACCTCCGATTACTCCGATACCAATCAGCTTGGCATAGGGGTCACGAACATATCCGGCATACACTGCTCCAATGAGGGTAATTATACAGATGATGATGAGAAGCAGGATATTCACGGCTCCACCCCCCCTGCCCAGGTACTTGCAATGGCGTTTGATTCAAAGGTAGATCCAATAAAATATGCTGCTGCGGCAATGACGCCAAGCGGATGAGGAATCATCAGAGCCATGATTCCTGCAATGGAAAAACTAAACACATTCAGGAATGGGAGTTTTCGCATAACATCAGGTTCAAAAATAATTCTGATGACTGCATACAGAGCGATCATTCCACACAATATGGCAGCAAGCTCCGCACTCTCTGCCGGCGGTTGGAGCATAGGTGAAGCAAACGGGCCGGGAAGGTTATCCAGCAGGGACATCAGAATGTCCTCGCTCATTTCCGAAGCCTCCATATCTTTCCAAGAAGTCTGCTCGCATGCCGGTGGGATATCCCCTGTATGGTCAGGATTGCTATCACCATTCCGATGATGAAGAATTCAGCCGGAATTCCGATCTTGGTTCCCCCATACACCATAAAGGTTGCCAGGAAGCATCCCGTTGTTCCTGCATAGCCGGGATCAGAGCATATGCGGTTCCCGATATATACGAGGACTGTTGCCAGGAGACCACCGGGTATTCCAAAACAGTATACACCACAGGCAGCAAGAAGGGTACCGGCCGATGCATCAGGGGATGATACAATATTACCCATCATGGTCCCTCCCCTGAGATCCCCTCCGGCCTTTTCAACTGCTGCTGCAATTGCTTTTGCTCCGACAACGCCTCCTTCCCGAGGCAGTGCCCAGATCATATCAATGGTAATAAAGAGAACCCAAGCGCAGAGGGCTGCAAAGCCAATCTGAAGGATCAAGCTGATCATGCCAGTAAGTAACGTACGCTTCGTGCGGGAACAGATTAAAGGTTGTGATCTCTGGGTCTCTCATCATTTGATACAAAAAAAGGAATTATTGTGCAATATCCAAAAGGCCCAATTTTTCCCCATATGAGCAGATAATTAATACTCAGGACAGGTTGAATATGCCTCCCTGAGCGCCTTCCATAATTCATTCTTCCATATCTTTCCTGTCCTGGGGTTATAAATTGCAGACCATGAATGCATCAGGATGTCTTCTCTGTTTGTTACCATCAGCACATAAAATTCAGCCATGTATGCCTCATACTCACGTTCTACAGTGCATCCAAAACTATCTTCCTCGCTGGTCAGATGCTGGACGGCATGGGTCAGCTCATGTGCGATTGTACCACTCACTTCTTCCCATGACTTCCTCTTCCAGTAGTCCCGCGAGATATATACTGTCCCAGGCTCTTTCTTCCCGTGAGCATAGACATACTGGCCGTTTGAGTCGATCTCATCAGTAAGCCTGAGTTCGATGCCATAATCCTGAACCAGACTGGCAAGGTCTTTGAGGAGATCATTATCAGAATATGCCAGAATCACCCACGCCTTCATCAGGTCAGGATCGATCAGGTCCTGTGGGTTTCTGACCGTTACAGGTGTGATCTCTTCCTCCGGAGCCAGTACTTCAATATCCGCGGCCCGGGCAAG
>NZ_DAONKG010000139.1:0-6580 GCF_035406105.1 Methanospirillum sp. | reverse complement strand
AGGTATGAAACCCCGTAATCATCGCTGAGTTCATCCATGCAGGCAGTTATCACCGACAGATGATACCTCCCATCAATGGTCTTTCGTCCTGAATGACATGAATCACAGTTCCCGCATGTTGGTTTATCCCAGGGTTCGCCAAAATATGTCAGCAGGACGGCACGTCGGCATGCACGGGACTCACAATACCCGACCATCTCATGCAGTTTTCGAAGACTTACCTGTCGTTCGGTTCCGTCTGCCATCTGCTCAATCAGGTACTCAATCTTCCGATAATCCCCTCGTGAATAGAGCAGCAGACATTCGGCAGGGTCCCCATCCCTCCCGGCCCGTCCGGTCTCCTGATAATAATGCTCAAGGTTTTTCGGGAGATCATAATGAACCACAAAACGCACATCAGGTTTGTTAATCCCCATTCCAAAGGCAACCGTCGCAACAATGATACGAACCTCGTCCCTCAGGAACCGGTCCTGCGTCTCATGACGCACTGATTTTGGCAGATCTGCATGGTAGGGAAGTGCTGAAAACCGGTTTTTCTGAAGCATTGCTGCAAGATCAGTCACCTGTTTTTTGGAAAAACAGTACACAATCCCTGACTCATTCTGATGAGTCTGCAAGAACCTGACCAGCTGCTGCTCGCCGTCCTCCTTCTTCTCAACCCGATAGATGAGATTCTCACGATTAAACGAGCCAACAAAGATAGCCGGGCTGTGCAGGCTGAGCTCGGTTATGATGTCATTTCTAACAGACGGCGTTGCTGTTGCCGTCAGGGCAATTATCGGAACCTCCGGAAACGTTCTCCGGATCACTGAGAGCTGCCGGTATTCAGGCCTGAATTCATGCCCCCACTGTGAGATGCAATGAGCCTCATCAATCGCAAAGAGGCTGATTCTGATTGATTTTAAAAATTCCAGAAACACAGGCTGGACCAGTCGCTCCGGGGAGATGTAGAGGATTTTTAGTAAGCCGTCACGAATGGACTCTTCAATACTTCGCCGGTCCCTGAAATCCTGGGTACTGTTTAAAAATGCGGCAGGGATACCGGATTCTGCAAGACAGTCAACCTGATCCTTCATGAGGGCAATCAGAGGGGATATGACTATCCCGATTCCCTCCCTGATCAGTGCCGGTATCTGGTAACAGAGTGACTTGCCCCCGCCGGTGGCGATGACCGCAAGCACATCCTGCCCCTCCAGCACCTTTGTGATAATCTCCTTCTGCCCAGGCCGGAATGTCGTGTACCCAAACCACCGGTGCAGGACTTCTTCCGGAAGAGGACCGTTCATTTGAATACAAGTTATCTCCGAAATAAGAAAACTGCATCTCTTCCGCCGAACATGAAGCGGCACCACACCATGCGGACAAATCCTGCCAGAAACGAAAGTTTCATGAACCTACATCCTGAAATGATGAAATGCGAAACATTTCCGGTATATAGAAAGAACCGGGGGCTTGGGAGACAGTATGGGCACATTTCTTGTAGACTACGACCATCATGATACCGCCAGAGAGAACGCACCGGTGATCACACAGGCATCGGTACAAACGGCACGGGCTGCGAAAAAAGGCACCGGGAATCTTCAGGTTGTAGAATTCATCCTTGGAAATGAACTCTTCGCCATCGACCTGTTTGATACACGGGAAGTCATCAACACAACCGAGATTACCCCGCTTCCAAACACACCGTCATTTATCAAGGGAATCATCGATCTCCGGGGAGTCATCACCACCATCATTGACCTGAAAGAGATGATGCATATCACACAGGAGGCGGATGGGAAGAAGAAGGCTAGAATCATCGTTCTTGATGCCAGTGTTTCAGAGAAGATGATTGGTGTGTTGGTTGATGACGTGCTCGCGGTCTCCACCTATACCCATGAGGAGATTGACCGGGATACTCATGCCTCACAGAAAAGTGACCGGGATATCCTGGGCATCATCAGGAAAAAGACAAAAACCTCTGACCGTGAGAAGAATGACCTGATCATCTGGCTGGATATCAGGACCATGATCCACAGGGTTGAACAGGACCTTTAAAGGTCAATCAGTCAGAAGAAGCGAGTACACGGTTCCAAGCAGATGCAGTTCTTCTGACTGTTTCCGGATTCTCCCAGCCTTCAGCCCTGACACCGGTATTCTGTGCCAGTCAAGGTCTGTATGGACATCCCAGAGGATCAGACCATCGGGCGGGGCAGGCTTTATCTTGTTTGTACAGACCCCGGACAGGTATCTTCTGAGCTCCTCGATCGTCAGGGTCCCTTCTGATATCTGAAGGAGTGATGCAGCAATACATCTGACCATATGCCAGAGAAAACTCTGCGCTGTGACTTCAAGCCGGCATCCGTTTTCGTCCATAATGATCGCAATCCCATCAATCGTCCGTATCGGGCTTTTTCCAGGTTCAATCCTGGCAAAACACTGAAAGTTGTGTTTTCCCACAAATTCTGCTGCTGCATCCCTCATTGCAGGAACATTTTGAGGAGGTCTGCTGAAATAGTACCGATACGTCCGGCTTGTCACATCATGCCGCGGGGAGAATGAATCCGGCACGAAGGCCCATGCCGTTACCCAGATGTCGGGGGGGAGTTGTCCGTTCAGGGCACGGATTGCACGATCCGGAACAGAAGTTGAGAGTGCGAGGATCTGGCATCGGGCATGCACCCCCCGGTCAGTCCTTCCTGATAGGGCGACTCGTGCCTCATTCCGGTTCTGTATGATCCCAGCTCTCATGCAGGCGGCCACAATCTCACCCTCAACCGTCCGCTGATCAGGCTGGTACTGTGAGCCGAAAAACGAGGACCCGATGTACCCAATCCGAAAGGCAAGCCTTACTTGTGAAGTCTGCCCCGGATCTTCCGCCATGAGTTCCGCAATGACTGTTTCGTATAAATCCGCACCGGCGTCTTTCTCCCGGCCGGCTGTGTCTTTCCTTCTTTGATCGCCCGGAGGACCGAGGGGACATCCTTCTCCGCATCGATCAGCGTTTTCCCAAACCCGATAAACCGGGCATGATGGGCATCACTCCCGGCAACTGCCGGTTTTCCCATTGCCCGTGCAAGACGCATCGCCCGCTGGTTCGCATGGGGAATAACATACCGACTGTTGTAGACCTCAATCGCATCAGCAGCAGAAAAGGCTCCCGCACATTTCAGGGCAGCACCGTGACGGTACCGATGAAAGGGATGTGGGAGTATGGTAATGCCACCGGCATTGCGTACTTCTGCTATGGTATCCAGGATCGGGCGGGCAGGAGCCGGGGGGTGCTCTATTCCAAGAGCGATCAGATGACCTTCTTTTGTTGAAACCTCAACACCAGGAAGAACCAGAATATCAGTGGTAAGGTCACAGGCTGTCCGGTACCCCTCCATGGTATCATGATCCGTTATTGCAATCACATCCATCCCTGCCCAGGCAGCAGCGGCAAGAACCTGTGCGACGGTGCTCTCCCCGTCCTTTGAATAGGAGGTATGGATATGAAGATCAGCTTTCAGCATCCCTTCCTATAGTATTCTTTTTATCTTCCCGGTATTAAGGAAAGGGTGATGCGGATCCTACTACCTACCGGAAGAGTTACGTATACCATCGTGGAGGAGGCTGCACATGGGTTTGACGCGGATGTTGTGGTGACCGGAGAACTTGCCTCTTTCCTGACACCGGCACAACTCAGAGACCTTCTTCTGGCCGGTTCCTCCTATGATCTTGTCCTTGTTTCAGGGATGTGTACTGCATCATTTCTTGATGTGGAACAGGAGACCGGCATTCCAATCTACCGGGGACCACGGCATGCCGCTGATCTCAGCCTTGTGCTTCCACTGCTCGGGAAGATTGAACTCTCCCGTGACATTCCGGCGGATGAATTCCTCTCAGAGGAACGACGAAAAGGGGCGTTTTCCCAAATAACACAGCAGGAGGAGGAGAAGGAGCCTGCATTCACTATACGGGGAGTGAAGATCGGAGGAGGCACCAGAATAAAAGTTCTTGCTGAGATCATGGATGCACATAAACACCCGAATATCCGGTCAGAAGTTCTTCGTTTCCTTGATGAAGGGGCCGATATCGTGGATCTTGGATTTGGATTTGATGCATCACCTGATGATGTTCGCGCAGTATTTGACCAGCTGGGCGATATTGAGAGTCCGCTTGCAGCAGATACCCAGGATCCGGCCCTCATTGAGGCATCCCTTGTCCGGGCAGATCTTATCCTCTCTCTTCAGGAGAAGAATATCCCCCTGATTGGAAAGAGAGTCGCAGAGGCCGGATGCGGTGCAGTCATTGTGCCCGGAGAGGCCGGGCTTTTAGCAAATATTCAGAAGGCAGAGAAGTGCGGGATCTCCCGGATCATCGCCGACCCGGTGCTTCACCCCTGCGGTTCCGGGCTGGTGCAGTCTCTTGGCTGGTTTTCCGATCCCGGGTATCCGCTCTTTTTTGGTGCAGGAAATGTCATCGAACTCTGTGATGCGGACTCTGTCGGTATGTGTGCCCTCCTTGCGGGGATGGCATATGAAACCGGCTCCTCAGTCATCTTCTGCAGCGAGCATAGTGACAAAACAAAGGGATGTGTTGCAGAGATGCGAACCGCGACCATGATGATGGCCCTGATGGACGGCCGACCCTATCCCAAGGATCTGGGCATTGACCTTTTTTTCATAAAGGAAAAGAGGCGGCGGAGAGAGCCTCCCCTTGCATATAAAGAGATCATGTTGGCCAGTCCCATGCCCCAGGAGATTACCTATGACCCCTGTGGCAATTACCGGATAGGCATCGAGGACGGGTATATCGTTGCGATACGAAACGGAAAGGCGATAAAAGGGACCCGGTGGCAGGATATACTTTACACCATTCTCCAGACGGGCGGCGTATCTCTCTTTGATCATGCCGGATATCTGGGTGCAGAACTGTACAAGGCAGAACTGGCACTGAAATATGGAAGAAGTTTTGAACAGGACGGGCCGTTCTAAGCACAATAGCCTTGTATCATCAGAGCCGATGAATAAGAAGGTTACAACCATCGTATGAATATTTCCGCAATACAAAAAAGTGCCCTGGATCTTCTGCTTGCCATGGGCCGGGAGTCACATCCCCGGGAGTTTGCCGCACTCCTGACGGCCGAATCGGGAGTCATCTCTGATATTAATCTGATACCAGGATCAATCGGAGGGGAGGCAAGTGCCCAGGTTCCTTTTGAAATGGTCCCCCTCAATCTGCATGTGACCGGAAGTGCCCACAGTCATCCAAACGGGACGCTCTTCCCCTCTGACGCTGATATCAGGTTCTTCGCGGTAAGCGGCAGCCGCCATATCATCGTCGGATATCCGTATGGGCCGGACGACTGGCGGTGCTTTTCCCCGGAAGGAAGACCGGTGCGGCTTGAGGTGGTACCATGATCCGTGTTGTTGCAACCGGAACATTTGATATCCTCCATCCAGGGCATCTCTGGTACCTGTATGAATCGGCAAAACTGGGGGATGAACTCTGGGTCATCGTTGCCCGTGATGCGAATATCCGGCACAAGCCCCGGCCGGTCATCCCTGAAGAGCAGCGACGGGAGATGGTAGCAGCCTTAAAACCGGTCACCCATGCAGTCCTTGGTGATCTGGAGGATATGTTCCGGCCAATCCGTGAGATAAAGCCGGATATCATAACCCTTGGGTGTAATCAGCATTTTCATCCGGATACCCTGACAGAAGCATTACAAAAACAGCATATCATCGCAAAGGTCGTGAGAATATCCGCCTACTCCGGTTCACCCTATACCAGCTCCCGTGATATTGTCAGGGAGATCGTCAATCGGACGCAGTCACAGGAGAAGGAGAGATCACATCCACACCCAAAAACACAGGATGATGCGGTATGATCCCCCTGCTCGCATACCGCGACAATTCCTGTGACCCCAGAAAGTGCACGATGAAAAAACTTGAACGGGCAGGGATGGTCAGGCTCTTCTCCCGGCTGTCAGCCATCCCCCGGACCAGCCTTATCCTTGATCCGACGGCAGAACAGGCCCTCTCACCAGCCGATCGGGAGAAGACCAGAACCATTACCGCCCTTGACTGCTCATGGGAAGTCCTTGACACGAATCAGGTCAGGTCATGGAAGTTCAAACGGGCCCTTCCATACCTGCTTGCGGCAAACCCGGTGAACTTTGGAAAACCCTTCCGGCTGACCTCAATGGAGGCGATGGCTGCGGCACTTGTCATTCTGGGAGAACAGGCGCAGGCAGAGGAGATACTTGGAAAAGTCAGCTGGGGAATCCGTTTTTTACAATTGAACGAAGAACCGCTGTCTGCCTATGCCAAGGCAAGGGACAGCCAGGAGGTCATCGCCATCCAGGGAGAATTCTTCTGAGGGACTCTTTATCTCCTCTGAACATACCATTCACATGAGGAACTGATGGGCATACGGAACTGGATTGGAGGACAGGAGACAAGCCCGGCAACGTCATACTGTCAGAAAGGTGAGACACAGCTTGCAAAAGAGAAGTATGAGGCTGCTGTCCAGACCTTTAACCGCGGAATCGAACTTGACCGGAGCCATACCGGCTGCTGGATCGGGATGGGAAAAGCATTTCTCGGTCTTGGTA
>NZ_DAONKG010000138.1:0-6613 GCF_035406105.1 Methanospirillum sp. | reverse complement strand
CCTCCAGAGGCTGCCGGAATCATGATGGGAGGGCTTAGCCTTGCCGCAGAATATGTTGCAGAGGGAAAAGCCATCGGCCTGAAAAGTGGCCGGCCACATTATGAAACGACCCGGGATCTGGCTGATCTTTCCAATGAGGTATTATTGCATGCATTTTCACTGGCCGGAGATCTTGACTGTGCTGTGCAGGTTCATGCAGAATCCGGCCCCTGTGAGGATATGGTGGGTATGGCAAAAGCACAGGGGATGAATCCCGCCCGCGTTGTGAAACATTTCGGAACACCGGAGACACCGCTTATCCCGTCACTTGTGGCAAAACATGAAGCGATACCGGACCTGTGCAGGGCAAAACGGGAATTTACCATGGAAAGTGATTACATGGACGAAAACAGCCGTCCAGGAGCAGTTATCGGCCCGAAGTCTGTTCCCCGGTTTACTCTCCGGCTCCTTGAGCAGGGACATATTTCTGAGGAGGACCTTTTCCGGATACATATGCACACCCCCCGGAAAGTCTATGGAATAGGGACAGAACTCTGATGGACCTGAAAGGTTTTTCTCCCTCAGGGGCACGATAATATCTGGATGTTACTTCGAATTCACCGGTCTGCAGATAACAGGGAAGTTGTTGGTATCTGTGACCGGGAGCTCATCGGAAAGACCTTATCAGAAGGCGAGGTTACGATAACCATCAGTGAAACCTTCTTTGGGAATCAGGAGGCCACAGAAGAGGAAGTTGTCCGCGTTCTTATGGATGGTGATAACATCACAATCTTTGGAAAGCGATGTGTGGATCTTGCGATCTCCCGTGGGATTCTGGAACCGGAATCCTGTCGTCTTATTGATGGCATTCCATACACGACTATCATACGAATATAAAAGCGATATACATGGACTTACAAGAGGCAATCTGTCCGAAATGTGGTGGCCCATCACCATCAGGAGATATATGCGGCGCTTGTCGCGCATCAGATATTGCATGGTTTTCCTGTGACGGCCGTGTCCGACTGGTACGTTGCCCGAATTGTAACTCTATGCGGGATACGAACGGTTGGAATGATTGTGAACGGTCGAGGGAAGATCTGGAATATGAGGCTGCAATCTCGGCCATCCATCTCTATCAGGATATAAAAAAACCCGAAATTTCGATAAGACTTGATGAAAACAGTAAAAACAGAACATTTGCTCATGTCTCCGTGAAAGGGATTCTGTATGATCAGCCGGTTGAGGCGGCCTGCACGGTTGAAATTCTCTGGCAGTATGACTCCTGTGACCGTTGCAGTAGATATCATGGCAATTACTGGCAGGGAGTAGTCCAGCTTCGGGCTGATGGAAGAAAAGCAACACTGGAGGAGCAGGAACGGGCAAAACGAATTGCATACCAGGCTGAAGAAGAGTTGCAACTCCAGGGCGACCGGTTGTCATTTGTAACCCGGATTGAAGAAGGGCGTGAAGGACTTGATATTATTGTCGGGACGCAGACGCTCGGCGAACAGATATCCCGCGAGATAACCAGGCGGATGGGCGGTAAATACTCCCTTCATCCGACGTTGGTTGGAGAAAAGGAAGGGAGGAAACTCTACCGGATTACCTATGCAGTCCGTCTTCCCAAATATACCAAAGGGGATATCATTTATATCAGGAATACCTACGGCGAGATACTGGGTGCAGAGGGAAAGACAATAAGTTACCTGGATCTTGCATCGGGAATTCCCCGGACTGTTCCAGAATCCACGCCATCCCGCTATATCGGAACTGTGCGAGATGGCATTCCTATGCTCGTCATTTATCAGGATGGTGAAACCCTGGGCCTGATGAATGAAGAGACCGGGAAGACTGAAGAAGTACCGGTTCAGTCATGGCGAAAGATAATCTCCGGCGAACGGGTCCATATTATTCGGGATGAGGACCGGGTTTTGGTAGTCTGATCCATATGAATGTCAGGGAGATACCCTTTGGGGATATCGCAGCCATAGTATCAGAACCGTGGGTGGATACCAGCAGAAAACCCTGGATATCCGGCGATATTGCATATGTTCCTGTCCGGAACGGATATCCCTTTACCACTACGCTTCCGGAGAGAAGAAGGAAAGGGAGAGGGTATCAGAAGATAGGATCAATTATTGCCTTTCATGGTGAAAAACCCGGGGCGGATGTAATATCTGAAGTAATCACTCTGCACAACCCGCAGGCTGTTGTCTGGTACCGCGGACATATAGGAGATATGCGGATTCCTGATCTGGTTCCTTTGTATGGAGAGGTAACTGACATTATCCATAACGAATCAGGAATCAGATACCATCTCAATCCGTCTCTGGTCATGTTTTCACAGGGAAACCGGGAAGAAAAGAGGCGTGTGGCAGATCAAGTCCGGCCGGGTGAGAGAATATGTGATATGTTTGCCGGTATCGGATATTTTACCCTGCCAATGGCAAAAGCCGGGGGAATTGTTCATGCCATCGAGATAAATCCTGTCGCTGTCCGGTATCTGCAGATCAATATCCTTGAAAACTCCCTTGATTCACAGGTTACGATCTCATCAGGTGACTGCAGGGATCATATCACTGGAATATATGATCGCATTCATATGGGACATTATGAAGCGGTCAGGTTTCTTGATACAGTCTTTGATCATGTACGGACCGGTACTACCATTCATGTACATGGGATTGGGGACATTGAAACCGAAATCAGGAAGCATTTGGATACATCCGGACATTCCGCAACCCTGCAGCACCGGATAATCAAAAAGATCGGACCTGGAAAAGTCCACACCGTTACTGACGTCGTGATTACATGACACTTTTGGGAAAGACTATCCTTATCGGGGTAACCGGAAGTATTGCAGCAGTTGAGACTGTCCGGCTCATTCATGCCCTCAGAAGAAAAGGAGCACAGGTTCAGCCGGTCATGAGCCAGGCAGCGTGTAATATTATTCATCCTGATGCCCTGACCTATGCAAGTGGCAGGGAGGCAATAGTCCGGATTACCGGGAATGTTGAACATGTCACATACTGTGGTGATGAAGGACGCGCTGATCTGTTCCTTATTGCACCCTGCACAGCAAATACGATATCAAAGATTGCCTGCGGAATCGATGATACAACGGTTACTACCTGCGCGACGACTGCTCTTGGCCGGAAGATGCCATTTATTGTGGTTCCAGCCATGCATCATGCGATGTTCCGGCATGATATCGTTATGAAAAATCTAGCCATCCTTAAAGAATCAGGGATTGAGATAGTCGGGCCACGCATTGAAGAAGGGAAAGCAAAAATTGCCGATATCAATGAAATTGTCCTCTGGTGTGAACGGCTTCTTTCCAGAAGACCCCTCGCCGGGAAGCGGATTTTAATAACCAGCGGGAGATGTGAGGAACCAGTCGATGACATCCGGATTTTGACAACCCGTTCTTCAGGAAAGATGGGTCGTGAACTTGCGTATGAAGCATTCCGGAGAGGTGCTGATGTAACCATCATCCACCAGGATACAATTCCCGTCGGAAGAAATATCCCGGTTACATCTGCGGCATCAATGGGAGATGCAATCCGTTCGGTACTGGATGATCATACCCCGGATATCTATATCAGTGCAGCAGCGATATCAGATTTTGCACCGGAAAGAATCACAGGGAAGATCCCAAGTGGAAAACCGGTCTCGCTATATCTTCATCCTCTTCCAAAACTACTTGATCTTGCCCTTGGGGTAATTCCTGTCACGATTGCATTTAAACTCGGTCCTGCTGCTCATCATGAGGCACAGGAATTGCTTCAGAAAGGGGTTACCATGGTTCTTGCCAATACTCCTGATAATCTGGGATCTGAAACTGCCAGGTATACCATGATTGATGTGTATGGAGAAGAGCATATATCCGGAAACAAACAGGAGATCGCATCACGGATTTTTGATCGTATCAGTACCAGATATCTCTCATCATGACACGTTCACGAGTAACTGCATTCTGCCCTGGTCATATCTCCGGATATTTTCTTCCCGTCATCCATGATGATCCGACCCGCTCCGGAAGTATCGGGGCAGGTATTGTCATATCAGAGGGGGTGAGGATTACTGCAGAAAAAAGTGACACATCATCAGTTCGTATTTTTCAGACTGATCGGACTGGTCAGCCGTATAAGATCCCTGATACATCACCCGTTCTTTTGGATCTTATGAAATACATGCAGGTGACAGCATCTCTTCAGACCACGTGTCATCTTCCCATCGGGGCAGGGTATGGGATGTCTGCCGCGGCCCTTCTGGGAACGGTTCATGCACTCAATGTCCTCTATAACCTTGGGCTTTGTACCCCGGATTGTGCCAGGATTGCCCACCGGATAGAAGTTAAACATCGATGTGGCCTTGGGGATGTTGCAGCTTGTCAGGGGGGAGGGTATGTGATCAGAAAAACACCTGGTCCAGATGGTGAGATCATTCGAAAATCGGACACAAGACCGCTATATGCCCTTACAATCCGTCCCATACGGACCTCTTCTGTTCTTTCGTCACCAGATCTCATGAAGCGGATCGCCATGGCCTTTCCAAAAAAGATACCTGAAAGTCTTGAGGATATCATGACCCTCTCCCGGGAATTCGCTGAAGTGAGTGGCCTTATACCTGATGAGATTATGCCAGTTCTTTCAGCATGTGATGATGCACACATACCTGCCAGTATGACCATGCTTGGGTGTGGCGTATTCGCACTCGGAAGAGAGGCCGAAGCAGTCCTCAGAAGATTCGGGGATGTATTCCGGCTCCGCATAGCACACGGCGGGCCAGCAATTCTTTACGGAGAATATCAATCATGATCCCAATAACTCATCCACGGTACCGGTCGTTAGTTACCAGGGAACGGCTTGCATCATATACCAAAACAGGAATTGTATCACTGGAAGGGCTGACTGCTCACGGGCGGGGTGAAGCGTTTGATTACCTGCTTGGAGAAGAGACAACAGAATCAGCGCTCAGGGCAGAGAAAGTAGCAGCAGCCCTTCTCCTGTCAGCGAGCCATCCGGTCATTTCAGTGAATGGAAATACCGCAGCTCTGGCGGCACAGGAGATAGCAGATCTTCAGAGAGCATCTCATGCACGGGTTGAGGTAAACCTTTTTCACCGGACAGATGAACGGGTAGAGGCGATCTCCCGCCTGTTGCAGGAGCATGGAATCACGTTGGTTGAAGGTACGGTCTCCCGATATATTCCTCTGGATCATGATCGAGGACTGTGTCATTCTGATGGCATGTATGCAGCAGATGTCATCCTCGTTCCCTTAGAGGATGGAGACCGTGCCCAGGCACTTATACAGATGGGCAAAAAAGTCATTGCGATTGATTTAAATCCGCTCTCCCGGACATCCCGTGTTGCAACAGTGCCGATCATCGATGAAGTAACCCGTGCCCTTCCCAATATTACCCGGTTTTGTACCGAACTTTCCCCTGAAGATCTCTCTACCCTCACGGAAGAGATCGTCGGAACCGGATTTATCAGGGACGCCCTTGAATATATACGGAGGAGGCTTTCGAATGTTCTGGATTGAACGATACCGGCCGGTCACTCTGGATCAGATTCTCGGTCAGGAGCGGGTATGTGAAGTCCTCAGACGTTGTGCCGAAACAAAAAACCTCCCGCATCTCGTTGTGTCAGGACCTCCCGGGACCGGGAAGTCAGCAGCGGTGGAAGCTACTCTTCGTGAATTATATGGCGATACCTGGCAGGACAATGTCACCCTCTTCCGGACCTCTGATCTTATGGAACGGGGAAAATCAGCGCTTGAATCAGATGAGCGGTTCCTTCATCTGTACCGGCCCGATGAATCATTCCTCTCTAATTTTAAACATATTATCTCTGAATATGCATCAATCCGTCCTATCAATGCTGAATTTAAAGTAATGCTCTTTGAAGATGCTCATGCCCTGTCCCATGAGATTCAGCATGCACTCAGACGTACCATGGAGCGGTACAGCAGTACATGCCGGTTTATCTTCTGCACAACCCAGGCTTCCACACTCATCCCTCCGATCAAATCACGATGCCTCCCTCTCTTTTTTGCTCCCCTGCCAAGAGAAATAATCCGCGACTGCCTCTCTGCCATTCAACAGAACATCCCTGAACCTGACCGGGCTCCTAATGATGAGATCGGACTTATCATTGCAGCATCCGGTGGAGATCTGAGAAAGGCGATTATGTATCTGCAGGTCAGGGTTGAGACAAAAATCCCATTCAATCCTGATACTCTGAGTAGGACCGATACCCAGGAAGAGGCCTGCCTTGCCCTGCATGAAATGAAAGCAAAAGACATAGCAGGAGCCCAAAAACGTCTGCAGGATCTCATGTTGACACAGGGTCTTTCAGGAAGGGAGGTAATCACAACGCTGCTTGAGGTAACTGAACGGGAGTATAATGATCCCGCGATTGTAACCCGGCTTGCTGATGCAGACGAACGCCTGACCTATGCGGGAAATGAGTACCTGCAGATAAATGCCCTTGTTGCTACTATCGTTTCGGAGGTGTTTTTATAGGCGGACAAAAACTTTCAGTCGAGGCACGAGTGCAGTCCCATTACGATGACATCGCCGATGTATATGACCAGCGGTATGATCATCGTGAACGGGGCAGAATG
>NZ_DAONKG010000137.1:0-6621 GCF_035406105.1 Methanospirillum sp. | reverse complement strand
AGAATCGGCTCTTTGCTCGCCGTATGGTGGACACGGATAGTCTTCGTTCCTCTGAGGACCTGACCCGGCCTCACACCTGGGATACCTGGGACTATGATCAGAACGGGCCGGTCTGTATCCCTCATACTCCAGACCCAGTTCTCTATGGTATCAGGGGTGATGCCCCCTTTTCAGTAGCCCATGCGGTATCCGTGATCCAATCCGAACCGGTGGACATGGCACGGATATGGATGACAAACCAGGGGACTGATGCCCATCTGGTTGCTTATCAGAAAGGCCCCCTGACTGAAGGAGTATCCTACCTGATAAAAGGAAAGGTCCATGAAATCCCCCGGACGAGTACAGGCGGTCATGTGTTCTTCCCCCTTGATGCCGGGGATCAGACCATTCGCTGCATGGCCTTTGAACCAACAAAAAAATTTCGGGATATTATCAGGTCCCTCAGGCCGGGTGATGTGATTCTTGCCGCCGGAAGTTATGTGAAAAATGCCCTGAATCTGGAGAAGATATATGTTTTTTTAGCTGATCCTGTTGTGACAATCCGGCCACCGGTGTGCCTGGTCTGTCAGAAACGGATGACCAGTGCAGGGTCTGGAAAAGGGTATAAATGTCGCCGGTGCGGGAATCGCGAGAGAGAATCTGAACAGATCATTGAGGAGAGAACCATATCACCCGGGTGGTATGAAGTCCCCCCAGGAGCCAGACGTCATCTCTCCCGACCACTTGCCCGGGGGCAGGTCGATCCGGATCCCTCGTATCTCCCGTCATCACGAAGATCAACACACAGGTCCGGCTGAAGGGGAGACAAATCCTGCTATAACACGTCAGGTACTTGGGTGCTGAGCGCGTATGATAAGGTATGGAATGCGATGTGCCGGTACGACAGGTCCATCTGAAGCCTAAAATGACGGTGGAAAACCTCATTTGTGCCATGGAACAGGCTGGAGCATACAATGGAGGTGCCCTGACCAGGGCAGTACGAATAACCGGTACGATGCTCAAAGATCCTGGGGTAACCCGCTTTTTCGGACTTGCCGGGGCGATGGTCCCGGCCGGAATGGGTGGAATTATCTCTGATCTCATTGATGCAGGGTATATTGATGTCCTGGTCTCAACCGGTGCAAACCTGACTCATGATATCATTGAAGCAATCGGATGCCATCATTTCCGGGGAACAGAGAAGTGCAATGATGTAGAGCTTCGTCATGACGAGATAAACCGGATTTATGATGTATATCTCCCCAATGAATCATTCATCAGATTTGAAGAGTTCATGCAGGATGTTCTCTCAAAGATTCCTGATGGTTCTGTTATCACAATCACCGATCTCCTGACCCATATCGGTACTCATCTGACCACCGGAATCCTTGCAACCGCAGCACGAAAGAATGTCCCGGTGTTCTGCCCTGCAATTCAGGACTCGATGATCGGTCTTCAGTTCTGGTTATACCGGCAGACACACAGGATCGTCGTGGATGCATTTGGTGATATGGACAGGATCATGGATCGCTGTTTTTCGGCAGATATTGCCGGTGCATTCTTTCTTGGCGGGGGTGTTCCGAAAAATTACATTCTGCAGAGTATGCTCATGACACCGAAGGGATTTACCTATGCCGTTCAGCTGACCGGTGATCGGCCTGATCTTGGCGGTCTTTCCGGAGCGACCCTTGATGAAGCCAGATCATGGGGAAAAGTTGATGAAGACGCACAGACGGTTACGGTATATGGTGATGCGACGATTACCTTCCCGCTTATTATGGCAGCAGTACTGGAGCGATGAATGGCTGATGTGATACTTGCCCTGGATGTCAAAACCCGTGAAGCAGCAGTAACAATTGCCCATGAGACCGCACCCTATCTTGATGCGATAAAGATCGGGTACCCCCTTGTTCTGGCAGCGGGTCTTGGGATAGCGGATGAGATCTCAATGGAAGGCCTCCCCCTTATTGCGGACTTCAAGGTTGCCGATATTCCCAATACTACCCGGCTCATCGCCGAAGAAGTCTTCGCCCACGGGTTTTCTGGGATCATCTGTCATGGGTTTGTGGGAAGGGATTCTGTTCTTGCATGCGTGGAAACGGCACATGATCATGATGGTGAATGTTATGTGGTGACTGAGATGAGCCATCCGGGTGCGGTTGACTTCTTCCATGGAGGTATAGCCGAGCGGATTGCGGCCCTTGTCTGTGAAACCGGGGCTGACGGGATCATAGCTCCAGCAACACGGCCTGAGAGGACACAGATTCTCCGTACCCGTATCGGCACAAAAAAGATACTGTCACCGGGTGTTGGTGCCCAGGGTGGGGATCCCTCCGCGATAGCCGAAATTGTGGATGGAATCATCGTGGGAAGGGCAATTTATGAGTCGGAGGATCCTGCCAGGGCCGCACAGGAATACGCACGTATGTGCAGTACGCAAAAGATCTAATGTTACTTTTCCCAGTATGCATTAAGGGAGAACGAGTACAATACTGAGTATGAACTGGACGAAGGAGCAACGGGCCCTGGCAGAGAAGTACTCCTGCAAAGAAGAGATTCCTGAAAATGACCGGAAGTATAAGTGTCATACCTGCCACCTGATTGTTGATGAGAGTCCATGTCCTGTCTGTGGGGATGTGAACCCGGAGATCATGTGTCCCCTTGACAA
This sequence comes from Methanospirillum sp., assembly GCF_035406105.1. Classification (GTDB taxonomy): domain Archaea; phylum Halobacteriota; class Methanomicrobia; order Methanomicrobiales; family Methanospirillaceae; genus Methanospirillum. The sequence goes on along the minus strand of NZ_DAONKG010000137.1, from coordinate 3,974 downwards.
TTGTGACTGTTCCCATGAGATTGCAGCAACCATTGAGTACTGCCCGCTCTGTGGCGAGCCGGTCTGTCCGGAATGTGGGTGTCATGATGTTGTCCAGATAAGCAGGGTGACCGGTTACCTGCAGGACGTTTCAGGGTGGAATGCTGGAAAAAAACAGGAATTAAAAGACCGACGGCGTTATAGTGTGACATGAGGTACTACCTCAGATCCTCTTCCCTCATCATAAGAGGGAAGTTCCGGGTGTGCAGCTCCGGAACAGATGGCGGCATTCGGAATTGTACAACTATTATTAACCATCAGGTCCCGCACGAATTTTCTGATGACCCAAAGAAAGAGCTTGAATATTTGACATTCTCTCTTGGTCTCTCGTACCATCATACCGCAGGACTCCTGACTGCTGTTGAGATGAACACGTTGTGCGTTCTCTCCTGGGATGGTCTGATGGTATTTGTGACGGCCGGTATTACTCATCCTGACCCCGCCGGTTTTTCTGAATCAGTACCGGATAGTTCTCCTGGTACGATTAACATCATCGTATGTGTACAGGATTTTCTGGATCAGGCTCTTGTTGATGCGGTAATTACGGTAACTGAAGCGAAAAGTCTCGCACTCTTCGATGCCGGCCATAATTTTGCCGGAACGGTAACAGATGCCGTGATCATTGCCTCCGAAGGGACCTCCCGGATCAGGTATGCAGGAAGCGGAACCGAATCCGGACGGCGTATCCATGAAGCGGTATATGTGGGTGTTACCAAAGCGCTGCTTCGTCAGTCGGATACGAAAAGAAAAAAGCCCTCCTTTTTTATCCGGTCAGGTATAGGCGGACATCACTGGGTTTTATGGGAAAAAGAGCATTGTCCGTATTATCCATGTCACTTTGCCGGTCAGCGCTGTGATTTCTGTTACTGCCCGCTCTACCCATGCGGAGATACAACACTCGGTGACTGGATTGAAAAACCCGGGCAGGCGCCGGTCTGGGCATGCACCCGCTGTGTATTAAATCATCACCCGGTCATCACACATCACCTCCTCAAAAATCCTGAAGCATCTCTGGCTGAGTTAAAATCTCTGTACTCAAAAATAACCTGAATAATGCACTATTTTCTCTCACGTTCACTTTCACCCTGCGGGTGTCTTCTTTAAATACCCCTGTTGTCGACCTGTTATGTGGAGATGAAATGGAACTCAAAGAAATCGCAGACAGGATCTCCGAAAAATTTGCAGCAGCTGGTCATCAGATCGACCGGGCAAAACTTGAGGAGCGGCTTTTACGGTTTGTGGATGAGTTTTCCGTTCCGCCAGCCGAGGCAGAACGGGCGATAATCAGTGATTACGCAAGAATGTTTGGGATGGAAACCCCTTCAGCCACGTCACCGAAAAAAAGCAGTGATGAGACGGTGCCCATAGCTGATATTGTGGCAGAGCAATGGGTTACAATTGAAGGACAGATTGTCACACTCTTTCCGTCACGCTCACCTTCCATCGCACAAAGTGGGGTTATTGCAGATTCAAGCGGTTCAATCCGGTTTTTAATCTGGGCAAATGAAAATGCGCCTGTAGTTGAGATAAAAAAGTGGTACCGGATAGAATCTGCGGTTGCCGATGAATATAACGGTCAGGTCAGTCTTAAGCTTCATAAAGGGACAACGATTACCGAGATCCAACCGAAAGATGCTCATACTCCGAATATTACTCCCATTAGCCAGTTAGTGCCAAAACGCTGGGTATCTATTGAGGGGGAGGTAACCACGCTCTTTCCCCCCCGATCACCTGCAATTGCGCAGAGTGGTGTTATTGCCGATGCAAGCGGAACAACACGGTTTACGGTCTGGGCATCTGCAGAGGCACCGGTTCTTGAGCGTGGATCGTGGTACCGGCTGGACATGGTGGAGACGGATGAGTTTAACGGCCAGGTGAATGTAAAAATTCATGCAGGAACAACCATCACTCCGCTGTCACGGGAAGATATTCCAAAGCAGGAGATAATACCAATCGGCCAGATAAAGCCTGGCGTATTTTCAGTGAAAGCAAAGGTCGTGGCAGTTGAAAAACCATTTTCTGATCAGATCCTCCAGCGTGGCATTCTTGCTGATGAAACCGGTGCCATACAATTTGTTATACGTAACACTCCCGATGCGTCACCGCTTGAGGAGAATCAGTGGTATACCATCTCATCTGCAGTGGTGGACCGGTACCGGGGAGCGCTCAGCATGCAGATATCTCCCGGTTCAGCCACACCCCTCCAGGAAGATCGTAGTATCAGACCCAATATCATCCCCATAGCACAGGTGGTACCCGGAATTGTCTGTCTGCGGGTAAAAATGGTGCAGGAGTATGAAAGTTCTTCTGATCGTATCTTCCAGAGTGGTCTTTTGGGAGATGAGTCAGGAACCATCCGGTTCATCACATGGAACGACGAGAACGCTCTGCGGCTTGTTCCGGACATGGTTTACAGCATCTTTTATGCATCGGCTGATGAGTTTAACAACCGGTTGTCAGTCACCCTGAACCGAGCAACCATTCTTCCTGATGAGAATGCCACCATACAGGTCAGATCCCCGAATGAAGAGGTGAAAGGTGCATTTGTTCATCTCTCTCCCGGATCAGGGCTTATTAAGCGATGTCCGGTTGAAGGATGCGGGCGTGTTCTCTCACGACAGAATTACTGTCAGGTCCATGAGATTCAACCGAATTTTATCTATGACCTCAGGGTGAAAGGATGGCTTGATGATGGGCAAAAGACGTATGATACCATCATATCACGTGAGGGTGTTGAGGAACTGACCGGTTTGAGTCTGGTCTCGGCGCAGGAGATGGCTGAAAATAATCCGCTTGGTCTTGACACGGTCTTTTATCATGTGAATGAACGTATTCTGGGCAGGTATCTCGTATGCAGGGGAAAAACATTTGATAATCGGTTATTTGCCTATACTTGTGAATTTCAAAAGTTTGATGCCGGAATGCTTGCAGAACTGATGAACCGCGCGGAGGGTTCCTCCCATGAGTGATAATACAGCAAACCGGAGGTTTGAACGTGAAGCCGCAAAGCGTGTCTTTGCAGCAGAACTCAGGGAAGCATATCACCATTTTCGGGAGGGTTCGGATGACAAAAGCCCTACCTATATCCTGCTTCCAACCGGCGAACGGTGTAACCGGGTATTTATTGCCGGCACTCTGACTGAAAAGAAAAAATCTGAAGGAGAAGCAGTCTTTTACCAAATTCGTGTGATGGATCCGACCGGAACCTTTTTTGTCAGTGCCGGTAGTTATCAGCCTGAAGCCCTTCATCAGATCTCAACCATTGAATCTCCATCATATGTCGCGATCATAGGAAAACCGGGTGTCTTCCAGGCACCTGATGGGAGAAACCTGGTATCTGTACGGGCAGAATCCATAACAGCGGTTGATAAGGAAGTGGTTGACTGTTGGATTCTGGACACTGCAAGACTGACCCTTGATCGGATTGAAAAGAATACGGATGATCCGGATCATCAGAAGGCTTTAGAGATCTATAAACGTTCGTTTGAGTCCTGGCGACCAAAAATTAAGGATGCTCTCGCATCTATCCAGCTCTGATTTTTTATTTTTTTTTGATAAGGTTCATAAAAGGTTCATAAAATTTAAATAACGGTTATCAGCCGTTGTTTATAGATAGTACTTGCCTGACCACCCCGGTTTACCGTCAGTCTGACTGAGAATGTCCCTTTCTTCAGATACGTGTGGTAGGGATTCTTCTGATAGGAAAAACCCCCGTCACCAAATGACCATGTCCATCGGTTCGGGTTTCCATACGACTGATCGATGAACTGTACGCGTAATGGTGCTTTTCCATAGATCGGGGTAGCATAAAAAGCAGCATTCAGCGCAAAGCCCGGGGTTGGTGTCGGAGATGGCGTCGGGGTTACGGTCGGATACGGAGTTCTTGTTGGGGTAGGTGTTGGTGTCCTCCTCGGTGTTACTGTTGGATACGGTGT
>NZ_DAONKG010000136.1:304-6777 GCF_035406105.1 Methanospirillum sp. | reverse complement strand
AGAATATCATCCCGTATGGTGACAAGGTTACAGCGGTACGCAACATCCCTGTCGCCCAGGAAAATTCCCATGCTTGCTGCCTCCAAAGCTCCCCTGCCGGTGTAGCAGACCGCAGGATCATACCCAAGAACGGAAAGATTTGCAATATCACTCCCTGGTGCAAACCCCTCCGGCACGGTCTGAAGAAGTCCCATAGCCCCCTCTCTGGCGATATGATCCATATTCGGGGTATATGCAGCCTCAAGCGGTGTCATCCCTGAGAGCTCGGAAAGCGGCTCGTCTGCCATACCATCACCAAGGACGATGCAGTACTTCTCTGTCATATATCACTCCAGGGCGGATTTCACCGCAATTCTCACGCTCTCTCTGCTGGAGATTTCAGGGATAAACCCAAGACTCTTCAGCCTGCTAATATCTAGCTGCATCTTTGGGACATCACCCACCCATCCTCTGCTTCCGCCGGTATACCGGTACTTCGGTGACAGGCCCATCTCCTGGCAGAGAAGATCTGCTATCTCGGTCACCGATATCCAGTCCTCTGATCCGATATTATAGGTATTGACCGGGTCCTGGGTATGATGCACAACAAACATGATGGCTCTGATGCACTCCCTGACCTCAAGGTATGATTTTGTCTGCTTCCCGTCGCCAAGGATCTCAAGTTCATGAGGATTTGCTTTGAGCTTTCTGATAAAGTCGGTGATCACGCCATGACCTGATCTGGCACCGATGATATTTGCAAACCGGAATATCCATGACCGCATGGAAAAGCTGTGGCAGTATGCTGATATGAGTGCTTCACAGGCAAGTTTTGAGGCGCCGTAGACCGAGACCGGTTCCATCGGGGTATACGACTCCGGGGTCGGGATAATCGATGCCTCTCCATAAACGGTTGATGTTGAGGTAAAGACGATCTCCGGAACGCTTGCCTTTCTCATCGCTTCAAGAACCCGGTGTGTTGCAATAATGGTGTTATTCAGTTGCTTATCAGGGGATACCGAGCTCTCCCGCACATCTGGATCTGCAGCAAGGTGATATACCCGGTCGGCCCCAAAAAGGTGTTCCTGCCATAAGTCAGAGAGAAGATCTGCGCTTACCAGGGTGATCCTTTTTGAATCCAGATGATCCTGTATGGAGTTCAGATCGCCGGAAATGAGGGAATCTATGACTATTACGTCGTCACCGGCACTGACCAGATAATCTACCAGGTGCGACCCGATAAACCCGGCACCGCCGGTCACTATACTGCGCATCCATACTCATATCCCTTTCCTTCTACCTAAATGTATAACAGCAATGTTTGTTGGGATCGATCATGGAACGACTGCCATGCGATTTGCCGGTGGAGGAAGGGTCTATAAAATTCCCCGGGCAGAGGCAGTGTCGTTTCAACTCTCTGACCTCCTCCACCTGACCGGAGGGGAAGAGATTGAGGGATTTGCGGTTACCTACTCCATGGGAGATAATTTTTCGGTCATTTTACCCATCGCATCCTTAACCAACCGTGGTCTTGTAAGTCGTGAGGGTGCAGGTGAACATACCGGTGGGGGGACACGGGTGTTTGATATCATTAAAGAGAGTGGCATCCCGGCGATTGCAATCCCTGGTCTTCACCGTGGTTCTCATACCGATCCCCGGTTCAAGGTCTACTCACACCAGGCCAGCCCGGAAAAGATTGGTCTTGCATATGAGGTGGTATATCATCTTGGTCCAACCTGTATTGTATCTGACATCAGCTCCAATACCGTCACCCTGCTCATAAAGGATAATCATATCGTCGGTGGATTTGATGCATGCCTGTTTGCTCCCGGCTGGGTGCATGGAGCCCTTGACCTTGATGCCATCCGGGCGATTGATGCCGGGAGAATGACTGCAAATGACGCATTTCTTCATGCAGGCGTGAGGGATACCCTGCAGGATCCTGACCGTGAGGCCGCACTTGCCATGTTTGCTGCCATGGAATGCGCATCGTTGCGTCTTTTAGCACCCGATGCCCCGGTCGCGTTATGCGGGAGCAGGGCAGGTTCTGTATCTGATGAGATCGGCCGTCTGCTTGGATGTAATCTTCTCGTGCTTGATGAATGGACAGCGGCAAAGGGGCTATCGAGGATTGCAGAGGACGTTTTTTCAAAAAAGGTCACACAAATTCTTGACATCCCGGTCAGACTGTAATTTTATATGATTAATCGTGTAAAATATTCTGGGAATTTTCTTGAGAGAGTTACGGATCCATGGGAGAGGTGGTCAGGGGTCGGTCACTGCGGCCGAGCTGATCGCCGTTGCAGCCTTTAAGAGCGGAGTATTCTCACAAGCCTTTCCGGCATTTGGAGTGGAGAGGCGGGGTGCACCGGTCCAGGCTTTTGTCAGGTTCTCGGATGAAAAGATCCGGCTCAGAAGCCAGGTGTATGAACCGGATTACGTCATTGTACAGGACAGTACCCTCATCAAGGACGTAAACGTCTTTTCCGGGATGAAGAAAGGGGGCATAATCCTCATCAATACCAGCGGGGATATTCATGGCACCATACCAGACGGTGTCAGATATATTCCAATTGATGCAACCAGGCTTGCACTGGATATTCTTGGTGTCCCGATCACAAACACTACCCTGATGGGTGCCTTTGCCGCAGCATCAGGTGAGATAAGTCTTGAAGCGCTTGAAGAAGCGGTTCGGGAACGGTTCTCCGGCAGCCTTGCAGATAAAAATGTGGCAGCCAGTCGTGCGGCATACGACCTTGTCAAGAGAGGTGCATAAGCCATGACACTCCGTATCGGATGTGCGGCAGCTCCTGGTCAGGCACGGGATAATAAAACCGGATCATGGCGGGTGTTCCGCCCGGTCTTTGATCATGAAAAATGTACATCATGTGGCATGTGTCAGCTGGTCTGCCCGGAAGGGTGCATCCTGACCGGTGACAAGCAGTATAATCCTGATTATGATTTCTGTAAAGGGTGCGGTATGTGTGCCCATGAATGCCCGGCAAAAGCCATCACCATGGAAACGGAGGAGAAATAAATGAAAGCAATTCTCGAAGGCTCCCATGCAGTAGCAGAAGCAGTCAGGCTGGTAAAACCTGACGTCATTTCTGCGTATCCCATCACTCCTCAGACACATATCGTGGAGCGACTTGCTGAGATGGTTGCCGATGGCACCCTGGAAAGTGAATACATCTGTGTAGAGAGTGAGTTTTCCGCCCTTTCCGCATGTCTTGGGGCTTCTGCCGCAGGTTCGCGGGTATATTCGGCAACCTCCTCACAGGGTCTTCTCTTCATGGCCGAGGTCTGTTTCAATGTTGCTGGTATGAGGCAGCCTGTAGTTATGTCGATTGCAAACCGGGCCGTCAGTGCTCCGCTTTCAATATGGAACGACCAGCAGGACTCCATAAGTCTGCGTGATGCAGGCTGGATTCAGCTGTACGCTGAGGATGTGCAGGAGACGTTTGATCTGCATCTGCTCGCATACCGGGTGGCAGAAGATCACCGGGTCATGCTGCCGGTCTTCGTCTGCTTTGACGGATTTATCATCTCTCATACCTATGAACCAGTGGATATTCCGGATGCAAAGGATGTCAATGCATACCTTCCTGCGTATGTTCCCATAAACAAACTGGATGCCGATGATCCGCTGAGCATGGGGATGTATGCAACGCCTGACTACTATATGGAGTTCAGGTATGAGATGGATCAGGCAATGATTCGAGCTCTTGACGTCATAAAGCAGGCAGGAAAAGAGTTCAAGGATAAGTTTGGCCGGGATTATAGTGAGCTTGTAGAGGCATACCGGCTTGATGATGCAGAGATTGCTATTGTTGCTATGGGCTCTGTGTGTGGCACTATCAAGGATGCTATTGATGAAATGCGGGCCGGAGGAAGAAAGGTCGGCCTGCTGAAAATCCGTGCCTTCCGTCCCTTCCCTGCAGATGATATCAGAAAAGCACTGTCCGGGATCAAAAAAATTGGTGTATTTGAAAAGAATATCTCAATCGGCTCCCGCATGAAAGGGGCTGTCGGATATGAGATCAAGGATGCCCTCTGTGATTCTTCTGTGCAGGTTCTCAGCTATGTTGCAGGACTTGGCGGGCGTGATATCAGAATTGAGGATATTAAAAAGATGACCGATGCAATTGAGGCTGGCAATGGTGATTGTTTCTTTGGCCTTCGGGAGGAGCTGATCTGATATGGCAGACAGAACCCTGGAACTCGTCGATTCCGGGCACCGGGCCTGTGGCGGATGTGGCCCTGCATTTGCAGCCAGATTAATTCTCAAGGGAGCCGGAGAGCGTTCCATTGTCTGTGCTTCAACCGGATGTATGGAAGTATTCTCAACGCCATATCCCCAGACCGCATGGAAAGTCCCCTGGATACACTCACTCTTTCAGAATGCGGCAGCTGTGGCATCTGGTGTTGAATCTGCCTTAAAGCGGCAGGGCCGGGATGAGCATGTCCTATGCATTTGTGGTGACGGGGCAACGTTTGATATTGGCATGCTCTGTATTAGTGGTGCCTTTGAACGGGGACACAATATCACCTATATCTGCTATGATAACGAGGCGTACATGAATACTGGTATTCAGCGTTCCGGCGCCACACCCCTGGATGCGAGCACCACCACCTCTCCAGCCGGAAAGAAAAGTCATGGGAATGCCAGACCAAAGAAAGATATGCCGCAGATCCTTGCTGCCCACGGGGCTCCGTATGTTGCAACCTGCTCAATTGCATACCCAAATGATGTCATCAAGAAGGTTGAGCGGGCTGTGAATACTGAAGGTCCCTGTTACATTCAGATCCATACTCCCTGCTGCACCGGGTGGGGTTTTGACGGCTCAAAGACCATTGAAATTGGTAAACTTGCAATTGAGACCGGGCTGTGGGTGAACTATGAGATTGTGAACGGAAAGATTGAGAAGGCGAAAAAGGTCAAACGAAAACCGGTGGAAGAGTATCTTCGTGTTCAGAAGCGCTTTGCCCATCTTTTCAAACCAACTGTCAATACTGAAGAGATTGCAAGAATTCAGGCTATTGCCGATGCAAATGCAGAAAAATTTGGCATAGATCTGAAAATATAAGTATATTTTTCGTGTCCGGCTCCCGATACCTAAACCTTATATACGCTCTGGGTGAAAGCGTATAAACCGAAACGGGTGGTCTGAATTATCCCCGTACTCTTTGTTGATGACAATCGGGAGCTTGCAAATATCTTCCAGTTTTACCTGGAAGAGACCGGTCTTTTCACTGTACATGTCTGTCTTGACGGACTGGATGCACTTGAATATCTGGAGCGTCATGATATCCAGGCAGTTATCTCCGATTATGACATGCCTGACATGGACGGAATAACGCTTCTTCGTCATATCAGGGAAAAATACCCTCGTCTCCCATTTATCATGCTCACCGGCAATGACAGCAAAGAGACGGCAATCGAAGCATTAAATGCCGGAGCAGATTTTTACCAGAATAAAGCCGAAGATCTTGAGATTCAGGTACTGGATCTTTCACACAAGATCACCATTCTGGTTGAAAAAGCCCGTGCAGAGGCTGCAATTCAGAGAAAAGACCTCATCCTTGAAGTTATCGGAAGAACGGCCGGACGACTCCTGAAAGGGGAGCATTTCTATACCGAGATGAAGACGATCCTGAAAGAACTAGGTCAGGTGACCGGAGCGATCGGAGCATGTATTGGAGATCCACAGCATCATGAGGAGAGAAGTGATGTGCCGGAGCTTATTACCTGGTGGAAAGATGAGGAGAAAGCACTCAAAAATCCCAACCGGTGCGACCTGTTTGGCGATCTTATCAGAGCCATGGGGATGAACCATGATGATGATCCCTATATTATCATCAATTCGGATGATGCCTTTCCATCAGAGCGTGAGGGACTGACACGGCTCGAAGTTGGTTCAGCCGTTTTTCTTCCGGTAAAGGCGGGTGATGAACGATGGGGATATCTTACCCTCTTTTTCAGCGAAATGAAAAAAGAACTAACACAACCTGAACTCTACGCCTACACCATGCTCACAGAACTTGCCGGAGCAGCACGGTACCGGGCATATATAGAGGATTATTTTAAAAATCCGGTTGAAAAATCCCTGGTTGGTGTGTTTCTTATACGAAATAACCGGTTCCTCTATATCAATCCACGGTTTTCTGCAATATTTGGGTATTCACGGGCTGAGATCATCAGGACGAAGTCTCTTCCAGGTCTTTTTCAGATGCCCGATGCAGAACAGGTTCGCGAAACTCTTGATCAGATCAGGTCAGGATGGAGGGAATATGCCCATCTTGAACTGACCGCCCTGAATCGTGATGGCATGCAGATACAGATTGAGCTGTACGTAACAATGTTGCGGGCCAATGGTTCAGACTGTCTCATCGGCAATTGTCTTGATATCACCCAGAGAAAAGAGGCCGAGGAGAAAGTCAGGGCACAGGAGGAGCTTTTAAAGCAGAATATGATGGCCTCCCTGAAGGAGAAG
>NZ_DAONKG010000136.1:0-294 GCF_035406105.1 Methanospirillum sp. | reverse complement strand
GACCCTTTTGCGTGAGATTCACCACCGGGTGAAGAATAATATGCAAATTATTGCAAGCCTTCTGCGCCTGACTGATTTTCAGAGTGGCAATCCTGAGGTCCACGAGGTTATCCGCGACTGTAGAAACCGTATCTTTTCGATGGCATCCATTCATGAAAAACTCTATCAGACAGAAGATCTCGCGAATGTCCCTCTTGGAAGCTATATACGAGATATCGGAAACCGTATCATCCTTGAGTTTGAGATGGAAGACGGGCAGATCCAATACCGGGTCATCGAAAACGACGAGGTCTT
>NZ_DAONKG010000135.1:0-6873 GCF_035406105.1 Methanospirillum sp. | reverse complement strand
TTCTCGATCTGATTGCCGCTGATTCAATTACTGATAAATCCGCAGTTGAGATCCTCCGTCTGATCCTTGATGCGGTAAAAGACGGGAAAAAGCCGGAAAGACCTGGGGAGATTGTGAACAGACTTGGCCTTGCAAAGACCAGTGGTGATCAGGTGACTGCCATGATACAGGAGGTCATTGCCGAGCAGCAGGCGGCGGTCGATGACTATTATGCCGGAAAGATGCAGGCATTGAATTTCCTGGTCGGACAGGTCATGAAAAAATGCAGAGGCCGTGCAGATCCCGGACATCTGAATAGGCTTCTTAAAGAGATTCTGGACAAGAAGGTCTGATATCATGCATCTGATTATTGCCGAGAAGAATATTGCCGCAAACCGGATTGCACAGATCCTCTCCGGAAATGAGAAAGTGACGGCAAAAAAGGAGGGCGGAGTGAATGTCTATTCCTTTGGTGATAAGATATCAATCGGACTTCGTGGCCATGTTGTTGAGGTTGATTTTGTCGAAGGATACACCAACTGGCGGTCACAGGAGCGGCCTCCCCGGTCATTAATCGATGCTGATACAATAAAACGGCCAACTGAACCGGCAATCGTCAAATTGATCCAGAAGATTGCAAAAAAGGCAAACCGTGTCACCATTGCCACGGATTTTGATACAGAAGGGGAACTTATCGGAAAGGAAGCGTATGAGCTGGTCCGTGCAGTCAACCCCAAAGTCCCGATTGACCGGGCACGGTTTTCAGCTATCACCAAGGATGAGATTACCCGGGCATTCTCGGAACCTGCAGAGATTGACTTTGATCTTGCTGCTGCAGGTGAGGCAAGACAGGTTGTTGATCTCATCTGGGGAGCATCTCTTACCCGGTTCATCAGTCTTGCTGCAAAACGGGGCGGTGGAAATATCCTCTCTGTCGGGCGTGTGCAGTCACCAACCCTTGCCATGATTGTTGACCGGGAACGGGAGATAGAGTCTTTTATCCCCGAGCCGTACTGGGAGATATCCCTGACCACGGAGAAGGATGGCGAACCGATCATCGCCCGTCATGCCGAGGGCCGGTTTACTGATAAAAAACTGGCTGATGCGGCTTATGCCGGGACAAAAGACCCTCTCGTCATCACTGAGGTTAAGGAAGGAAAGCGGGTAGATCGTGCTCCGACCCCGTTTGATACAACGCAGTTTATCGTTGCTGCTGCACGGATAGGATATTCTGCTGCTAATGCAATGCGCGTTGCAGAAGAATTGTATATGAACGGATTTATCTCATATCCCCGTACTGACAATACGATCTATCCTCCCTCCTTAAATCTTGAAGCTATCTTAAAGACGCTTGAAAAAACCAGGTTTGCTTCTGATGTGGCGTGGGTGAGAAAGAATAAACGGGCAAAACCGACTGAAGGGAAGAAATCATCTACTGATCACCCGCCAATCCACCCGACCGGTGTTGCAACCGAAGAGCAGCTGGGTGAAAACTGGAAATTATACGAACTCATTGTGAGACGGTTTCTTGCCACCCTTTCCCCTGATGCTCAATGGGCAACCATGCGTATCGAAATGGACGCATCAGGACAGAGTTATATTGCCACCGGCTCCCGCCTGACCGAGCCTGGATGGCGGATGGTTTATCCGTACTCTGAAGCAAAGGATTTGGTTCTTCCGTTGGTAAGAAAAGGGGAGAAGCTACTGATCAAGGATCTGAATCTTGAGGAGAAACAGACACAGCCACCACCGCGGTACTCACAGAGCAAACTGATCCAGGTGATGGAGGAGCTCGGGCTTGGGACAAAATCAACCAGGCATGAGGTGATCCAAAAACTCATCTCACGCAAGTACATCGAAGGCAACCCGCTTCGGCCAACACTTGTTGGAAAGGCGGTGACCGAATCACTGGAAGCACATGCATCAACGATTACCAGGCCTGATATGACCCAGAAACTGGAGCAGGCGATGGAGGCAATCAAGGTCAGAAACAAGACCCGTGATGGTGTTGTCGATGACTCCAGAAAGATGCTCCATCAGGTCTTTGATGAACTTGAACCAAACGAGGCAGTCATCGGACAGGAGATTATGGGTCAGACCGATGAAGAGCTGACCATCGGACCGTGTCCGATCTGTGGAAAAGACCTTCGGATCAGGCGGAAGGGTGCTTCACAGTTTATCGGATGCAATGGATATCCTGATTGTACCTTCAATATCTCCCTGCCAGGAACCATGTGGGGTTCTGCTGTCAGGACCAAGAAAGTCTGTGATATTCACAATCTTTTCCATGTCAGTCTTATTGCAAAAGGTGCACGGCCCTGGGAGATGGGATGCCCGCTCTGTCAGCTTATTGAGCAGCAGAAAGAGCACTATGCGAAGATACCCTCAATGACTGAGGCAATTCAGAAAAAACTTCTTGATGCCAGGATTTTTTCGCTGTATGATCTCTCAAAGCTTGAATCCGGCTTTCTTGCAAAGCAGATCGGGATCACCAAAAAGCTGGCAGATGCACTCATTCATGAAGCGAATGATGTCCTCGATCTGATCCGGAGACGGTCGGAATGCAAAAAGTTTATGAAGCAGTTTGTCCCCCCAAAACGAGGGCGGAGTCATACAAAAGTCATGAACGGGTTTGCCGAATCAGGAATCAATTGCATTGGAGATATTGCATCAGCATCACTTGAATCACTGAAAAAAACCGGCTTGTCCGAAGAGGAAGCAAAAACTCTCAAGGAAGAAGCAATAGCACTGGTTGCCAAAAACCAGCTGAAGGATATTGGTATTCCTGCCGTATCACTGAAGCGGTACCAAGAGGCCGGGTTTTTAACACCTGAAGATATCGCCTCAGCCCATCCGGCATATCTTGCGATAAAGACAGGTATATCTATTGAGACGGTTATCAGGCACGCAACCCTCATAGCTCAGGCGCTTGGAAGACCTGATCCGGTGAAGATATCGAAAAAGGCATTTGAAGCCGGGAGAACCGAGCTCCTGGCCCTGCCTGGAGTGGGGGAGTCAACCCTTGAGCATCTCTACCGTGCAGGAATTTATGATAAAAAAACCCTTGATACGGCAGATACGGCGATCGCTTCCAAACTGAGCGGTTTGTCAAAGGATCATGTAAAGAAACTTCAGGCCCTGGCAGCTGCCTGATACCTATCTCTCCCGAACGTTTTTCTTTCAGAACTCATGAAGCTGTACAGCACTTTTAAGGATGACATATATGCATACAAAATGGAAAACCTGGGCTCACGTAACCAAGCTGGACCCTGATAAACATCTTACCGAAGAGGAGATCGCAGAGATTGCAACAAGTGGAACCGATGCCCTTATCCTTTCAGGCACGCTCAATATCACAAAAGACAATATGTCACAGCTGCGTGACCAGGTCAAAGAGTATGGGTTGCCGCTTGTTGTAGAACCTGCCGGTCCTGAGTCGGTGATCTTTCACGGGATAGATCTGCTCTATGTTGCAAGCGTGATGAATACCTCTGATGCACGATGGATTGTCGGGAAGCACCGCGATTGGGCGATGAATCCTGACATTGTCTGGGAGAAGGTAATTCCTGAGGCATATATTGTATTAAATCCGAACTCTGCAGTGGGCAGGGTGACTGGGGCAGACTGCACCATCTCTGCTCAGGAAGTTGCCGCATATGCGTCTGTTGCAGACCATTATTTCAAATTCCCGATCGTATACATCGAATACAGCGGTATGTATGGAGATCCTGAAGTGGTGAAGAGCGCGAGCAGGGCAATCGATCACGCGATTCTATACTATGGAGGCGGGATTGATTCAGCAGAGAAGGCTGCAGAAATGGCAAAATATGCAGATACGATAGTCGTTGGAAATGCCGTCTATGAAAAGGGAGTAAAGACCCTTTTAGAGACTGTCCAAGCCGTGCAGTAATGAATGCCGCATATCCGGATTGTTCTGGTCGAACCTCTCTATGAGGGGAATGTAGGGTTTACTGCACGGGTGATGAAAAATTTCGGATTTACTGATCTTATCCTCATCAATCCCTGTACCCTCGGAAACGAGGCACTGATTCGTGCATCTCATGCGGATGATGTGCTTCGTCAGGCCCGCATCATGACACTTGATGAGGTATTTGCCACGTCACACCGGGTTGTCGCAACAACCGGTTCACTCTCATATTCTGCCTGTCATCCGACACGAATGCCATTTTATTCACCGAAAGAATTACGTGAACTTATCGGAGAGCTGGACGCAACGATATCCATCCTGTTTGGACGGGAGAACTGGGGACTTTCAAATGAAGAGGTCAGAAGGGCTGACATTGTGTGTACAATTCCTACGTCTCCCCTTTACCCTATTATCAACCTTTCTCATGCAGTCGGTGTGATCTGTTATGAGCTTGCCAATCTTCCAAAAGCAGTCATCCCTCTGGCAACAAAGGAAGAGATGGACCATCTCTATGAACATATTGATCAGTATCTGGATCGTGTGGACCATCCCGGGTTTAAACGGGAATCCACCATGACACTTATCCGCCGTGTTCTTGGACGATGTAATCTCACCTGGCGGGAATGCAGCACGATTCATGGTCTACTCAGGCGTTCTGAATGGCATTTTGCACCGCCTGAACAATGTCCGCCTCCGGCTCAGCACGACCTGTCCAAATCTGATCATAATGATAAACAGTAATCGAAAACAACAGATCGGTACATGATCCTTGTTGACTGGCAGATAATGGATCGTATCGAACGTGGGTATATCGGTATTGATCCCTATAATCCTGAATTAATACAACCAAATTCCATAGATATCAGACTTGGAAACCACTTTGTCTGGTATACGCCCGGGGATGATGTCATTGATCCCTATATTCGTGACAGCGTGATAAGCGGAACAGAAGAAATTACTGCAGAGAGTATTGTTCTTCACCCAGGTCAGTTTCTTCTTGCCGAGACAATGGAGGCAATTCGTCTTCCTGATAATATCGTCGCCAGCATCGAGGGGAAGAGTAGTATTGCCCGTTTGGGAATTGAACTCCATCAGACCGGTGGGTGGATTGATGCGGGGTTTGCGGGATCTATCACCCTTGAGATGTGTAATGTAAACCAGCGCCCGGTCAGGATGCATGCCGGTATGCCTATCGGGCAGCTGGTCTTTTACACCACCGAGCGGGCACATTGCCCGTATAATGCGAAAAAGGATGCAAAGTATCTAAACCAGCGACAGGCCACCCTCTCACGATACTACGAAAATAAAAAGAGAGCCTGACCTGATCATCTCTGCGGTCCCTTTTTTTTTAGTGCCGGGATCTTTTTAATAGAACCTATCTTGTTTTATACCCGATTAACGTCAACATATATGGATATTGTACATGGAGACCTGATTCATGCGCCTTCTTTTAATACATTCTGATTTCATCGAATATGAGGCAAAGAAGAAGACTAAATTTGCTGAAGAACCTTGTAATCCGGCTGACCGTCTAGATGATGCTCTGGTTGCCTTTTGTGCAGTCGAGTCACCGGATGCTGACGGTATTGAAGACGTGATTAGTCAGACGGTGGCAGCCATTAGCGAAATGGCCGGAAAGGTTGAATGTAACCGGGTGATGGTATATCCGTATGCCCACCTGTCATCAGACCTTGCCGCACCAGATCTTGCTGTTACCGCTCTGAAATCAATAGAGGATTCACTTGAAAAGGCAGGGTATGAGGTAAAACGAGCACCATTTGGTTGGTATAAATCATTCTCCCTCTCCTGTAAGGGACATCCGCTTTCTGAGCTCTCACGGTCAATCACCCCTTCAGAAGATGCAGCAAAACCGGAAAAGAAACATATTGAACATAAATTCTTTGTTCTGACACCTGAAGGGACGGTGCATGATGTGCAGGAATACCTTGATGATTCTCCTTTTGCAGCCCTTATCAGAAAGGAGATTGGCACTGCTGTTCCGGTTGGTGGAGAACCGGTTCATGTTGATCTGATGCGTTCGAAGGAGTTTGTGGATTATGAACCAGTCTCCGATGTGGGTCATCTCCGCTGGCTTCCCCGTGGAAAACTGGTTCGTGATCTTTTGGCAGATTATGCCCTCTCCCTTGTTCTTGACTATGGTGCAAGCCCGGTTGAGACGCCGGTGATGTATGATCTGGCTGATAAAGCAATCTTTGAGCACGCAGACAAGTTTGGTGAGCGGCAGTACCGGTTTAAATCAGGAAACCGGAATATGATGCTTCGGTTTGCTGCCTGTTTTGGTATGTTTACCACCATGCGGAGTATGCATATCTCTCCGAATCACCTCCCGATGAAAATGTATGAACTTTCTACCTACTCGTTCCGGCATGAACAGAAGGGAGAGGTTATCGGTCTGAAACGGCTTCGTGCCTTTACCATGCCTGATATGCATTCCCTGTGTAAGGATCTTGAGAATGCTCTGACCTGTTTCGAAGAACAGCTGGCTATCGGATGGAAGACCGGGCGGGACTTTGGGACCCAGCTCGTTGCTGTCTTCCGGTGCACCGAAGAGTTTTACAAGGACTATGAGGCATGGATCAAAAAAATTGTAAAAGAATCAGGCGTTCCTATCCTGATTGAAACCTTATCAGACCGGGTACACTACTGGATTGCAAAGATTGATCTTGCAGCAATTGACGGGCAGAACCGGCCGATTGAGAACCCGACTGTCCAGATAGATGTTGAGAGCAGCAGGCGGTTTGGGATAAAATATCATCTTGCTGATGGAACAGAAGTGTATCCACCAATTCTTCACTGTTCTCCAACCGGTTCAGTTGAACGGGTTTTTTGTGCCATCCTTGAAAATACGGTACATCAGAAGGTTGCACATCTTCCAACCTGGCTGACTCCGACCCAGGTCAGAATCATTCCGGTCACCGATAATCATCTTGCCTATGCAAAAGATC
>NZ_DAONKG010000134.1:0-6919 GCF_035406105.1 Methanospirillum sp. | reverse complement strand
GTACAGCTCTTCTGAATACACTTACCTATACGAAAAACCATGAAATCACAGGATATTGCCATAGTCGGCATCTTACTTGCGGTCGGTGCTATTGCCCGGTTCGCCGCCTTGTATGCACCATTACCGCCATTTCTTGTACCAAACTTTGTGATCGTCTTCTACTGTCTGGCAATCATGCTGGTCGTCCCGAAATTCTCCCAGGCACTGGGGATTGGGTTTATCGGCGGGATCATCAGTGCTCTTATCAGTCATTCGATCTTCCCACCAGGAAATCTTATCAGTGAGCCGATAGGGGCGGTCGTCTGTCTCCTTGTATTCCAGGCGCTTAAAAGGACGGCTGCAGCACCTTCCATTGCTACCCTGCTTGCCACATTTGCAAGTGGTATCTCCTTTCTCTGTGTGGTCATGCTGCTGGTTATGGTGGCACCAGGTCTGCTCTTTAAGGCATTTAACTACGAGAGCCTGTATGCGTTCTTTAGTGCCATGATGGTGATGATAGTCATCCCGACGGCAATTATCAACACCATTATTGCCCAGATCCTGTATATTCCTGCATCACGGGCATTATCCCGGAGATCATGATACGTGCAACATCGCTCAGTTACACATACCCGGTGGGAACCCGCCCGGCCCTCCGGGACATCACCCTTTCTATTGGTGCCGGGGAACTCGTCCTGATCACCGGTCCGACCGCTGCCGGAAAGACCACACTGTGTTATGCACTGGCCGGCATTCTTCAGCATGAATTTGGAGGTACCTTCTCCGGGTATCTTGCGCTCCGGGGCAGACCGGTTACTGAGTATGCAGGTGTCGGAGAACTGAACCGGTATGTGAGCATGGTCTTTGATGATGCTGACTCACAGCTCATCTTTACCAGTGTTGAGGAAGAACTGGCATCAGGGCTTGAGACCCGTATCGACTCAAAACAGGAGATAGAGAAACGGATCTTTGATGTCATGGAACTCTGCGGGATTACCCATCTTCGTGAGCGACCTCCATATGCCCTCTCCGGAGGCCAGAAGCAGCGGGTTGCGATTGCTGCCGCTCTTGCGATGGATACCGACATTATCATCCTTGATGAGCCGACCTCAGAGCTTGATGTTGCGGCAACGTCCCGTATCATTGAGATTCTCAAGAGCCTGAAGGAGCAAGGAAAGACCATCATCATCGTTGATCACTCCCTGGAAGGGTACCGGAACGTTGCAGATCGGGTTATCGTCATGGAAGAGGGACATATCAGCCGTGAAGGAACCTTTGATGAACTTTTCCCTGAGCAGCAGGGGTCTATGAAAGCACTCTACACTGACCCTGATCTTACACCGTATACACCCACCGATCGGCCGGCGATTGTACGGATAGACTCTCTTATGAAGCGGTACGGGACGATTGAAGCACTGAACGGGATATCCGTAACCTTGTATGAAGGGGAATTTGTCGCCATCCTTGGAGAGAATGGATCCGGAAAAACAACCCTTGTAAAACACCTGAACGGACTATTGCGTCCTGACGGGGGGTTGGTTCACGTCCGGACACTTGATGCGACAACCGCCCCGGTTATTGATCTGGTTCAGCAGACAGGTCTTGTGTTTCAGAACCCGGATACCATGCTTTTTGCAGACAGCGTGAGAGAGGAGATACTGTTTGGACTGGAAAACATAGGCGCATCATCTCCTGATCAGGTCATTGAGGAGGTCCTCTCCATGGTCGGGCTTTCCGGCTTGGAATCGACATATCCGCGGCATCTGTCCAGGGGAGAACGCCAGCGGCTTGCAGTCGCCTGTATCCTTGCCATGAAACCGGAGATTATCATCCTTGATGAACCAACCACCGGCCTTGATGAGCTGGAGTCTGACCGGATGATGGAACTGATGCTGACCCTTCAAAAGAAAGGGCATACCATCATCATGGTGACCCATAACATGCGGATTGCCGAAGAGTATGCAGGTCGAATTATCGCGATGGAGAACGGGCGTATCATCGGTGATTATCATAATCTGAAGGGGCGGGCATCATGAGCGAGATTCTCCAGTATATTCCTGGAAACAGCCCGCTTCATACCATAAACCCGGTGACCAAGTTACTGCTGGTTATCCTCATCGTCGGCCTGTGTGTTATGTCATCACAGATACCGTTTCTCTGTTTTCTCATCGGAGTTCTGATCTTCGGTGCCCTTTTTTCAGGTCTCATCAGAGAGATCATCAGTCAGATTCCGTTCCTTCTTCTGCTGTCATTCTTCCTGGTGGTTCTGACCAGTCTGACGGTTCAGGAGGGGGCATTACTCCTCCCGATTCTCCCATCCACAGATCCATCGATACAGGGCTTTGGGATAACCATGGGCGGTCTCATGTTCGGAATCATCCTCTCGCTCCGGTTCATCGTCATGATAACCGCATTTCAGCTCTTTGTTATAACGACCAAACCCAGTGATCTGGTAACCGGCCTTTTGGCATTTCGACTGCCAGTTGACTATGTACTCATGCTCCTCATAGCGCTCCGGTTCATTCCCAGTCTTCAGCTGGAGGCCAGGCGTATTCATGAGGCACAACTATGCAGAGGATATAACCCGGGAACTGGGATATCAGGAAAGATACGAAGTATGAAACCGATCATGATTCCCCTCGTCGCGAATTCACTGGCAAAGACACAGGTGCTCGGTCTTACCCTTGACATGCGGGGATACCGGGCCAGAAAGAAACTCCCCTTTCATAAACTGGTATTTGGGCCGGGAGATATGATCAGTGCGATCCTGATTCTCATCATTCTGGGAGCATTTCTCTATCTCCATTTCTTCATGGCCTGATCCCCGTCAGTATCAGACCTCTAAATGTCCTCTTTTTTGATCCCTTATCGCCATAATTAAAGTCCTTGAATGGCAATATGTGTCTGTTTATGATCTCAGTCCTGCTTGTCGATGATGAACCGGTTATCCTGGATATCGCCCGTGCCTTTCTTGAGCGTCATGGGGAGTTTTCGGTAACGACCGTGCTGTCTGCCGAGGAGGGGCTTGCATTGCTGAATGAGCGGGGCTTTGATGCGGTGGTCTCTGATTATGAGATGCCGGGCATGAACGGGCTGGGGTTTCTCAGAGCAATTCGGGAAAAAGGAAATCATATCCCCTTTATCATCTTTACCGGTAGAGGAAGGGAGGATGTGGTCATTGAGGCGCTGAATGCCGGTGCAGATTACTACATCCAGAAAGGCGGGGACCCGCGGGCCCAGTTTACTGAACTGGCCTATAAAATTCGCGAATCTGTGAGGAAAAAGAAAGAGGTCCAGCCCCCTGCCGAACATGAAACAATCAGGTCAAAAATAATCGGTCATATCCGTGCCATTGAATCCCAGATCGCTCAGATGAAAGCAATGGGGATTACTCCTTCACAGGAGCCAATGATCAGGGAATGTGAGTCGCATATCAGGGATCTGCTCTTTCTGTTTGGTGAGCATAAAGAAACCTGATATGCAGGATTATCCTTTCTCAATAAGACTTTTTGCCATTGCAAATGCCTCGTTGGCTTCGTTCATCTGACCAAGGGCAAGGTGAATCTCTCCTTTTTTGTTCCAGATCTCTGGATTGTCAGGCTCCAGTCCGGTCATGACCTCATAACATTTCAGAACTTCCATGTACCTGCCCAGTTTTGTCAGGGTGTACGCCTTATGCTGCCAGAGGTCGATCCGTTTCGGATCTAGCTCAATCGCCTTGTCAAATTTTTGCAGGGCATCTTCATACTGCTCAAGCCGGTTGTATGCAAATCCTAAAAGAAGCCATGAGTTCTCCTTCTTATCTCCAGGTTTTGCCAGCTCCAGTGATCGCTCGGCGGATTTGATAGCCTGTTTATACTGACCACTTTCAATATAGGAAGATGCCTTTCCCTGCCAGGCACCACTATCATCCGGGTTGAGACGGATGGCCTCATCAAAGTCATTCATGGCCTCCTGTTGTCTGCCAAGATGCTGAAGAGCGATGCCCCGGTATGTCCATACCTTTGGGTTAATCGGGTCAAGCCGGATTGAATGACTATATGCATCCACTGCTTCAGTATAGAGTCCGTCTTTTGCAAACCGGTTCCCCTGCTCGATCCAGTCCTGTGCACTCCATCCCTCAGTTCCGAGACATCCGCACAGGAGGATAAGCAGCAGCACAGAAAGGATCAATTCAACAGTTGAAACGAACTTCATGAAGATACACATTCCAAGTGCCTGAATGCACAATTCTGTCTACTTGTTGTCAGAGAAATATGAAATGTCTTCCTCTTGATCAAGGAATGACTGCTATCGGAGTCTTTGGAATTTTACGGGCGATGACTTCTCCCTGCTTTTTATATAAAAGATTTGCCTGGCTGATGGCAATATCTGCCTCATCGGCCCGGCCTAATACCCGCAGGACTGATGCCTTATTGATCCAGTTCTCTGCATTATCCGGATTAATCTTGAGTGCCTGTTCAAAGGATGCCAGCGCCTCGGTGTAATTCTTCTCCATTACATAGGCATACCCGCGTGAACTCCATGCCTTTTCCATTCCAGGGTCCATCTGGATGATCTTGTCAAAATGGGATATCGCAAGGTCGTACTGGCCCCGGCCGGAGAGGGCAAGACCCCGGTAGTACCAGTACTCGGTATTGCCCTCATCTAGTTCAATGGCTTTGTAAAAGGAACGAACCGCCTCGTCATAATCCGCCATCATATAACTGGCCCTTCCTTTCATATACCACGCCTCCGGGTAGTCCTGTTTCAGCCGTATCGCTATGGTGAATGCATCGATTGCATCTTTATACATGACCAGTTCAAAAAGGGCCTTTCCCTTCAGGTAATAGAGCTCACTATTGCTTCCAGACAACTGAATTGCCTGATTATATAGTGATACTGCCTCAGCATACCGGCCGGAATCAAACGCAGCCTTTGCTTCATCCTTGAGCCGGTCTGTTTCTGTGCACCCGGATAACAAAACACCGGCAATCAGGATTACAGCGGTAAGCAAACCAAAATACTTCCTGATTATCCGGTTATCCGAGTTCATCCTGGTCACCAGTCAGGTACTCATTTTTTCTTCTTCGGTATTGAAACATCCGGGTAATGAACCAATTCGGGAAAAGAGGAGGCAATAGCCTGAAAAAATTTATTCGTAGAGATACTGTTCATCAATCCGGGTATATGAAACAAGCTCTTCCGGTTTGAAATGAATAGCAATCTCGCGATTTGCAGTCTCCACAGAGTCGGAACCATGGATAACATTCATCCCTATCTCAAGGGCATAGTCTCCCCGGATCGTTCCGGGTGCTGCACCGGCAGGGTTGGTTGCACCGATCATATCCCTGCTGATCTTTACGATATCTTTTCCTTCCCACACCATGAGAAAGCATGGTCCGGAGGTGATGTATGCCTTCAGGCCCGGGAAGAAGGGTTTTTGTACGTGTTCTGCATAGTGTTCCATGACCCTGGCATCAGGAAGCCGTTCAAATCGTGCGGCAACCATCTTGAATCCACGACGTTCAAATCTGGTGATAACCTCACCGATCAGCCCGCGCTGGACACCGTCCGGCTTTACCATCAGAAATGTCCGTTCCATTGTTATACCTTGCCAAGGGCCTTCCGGCCGGCCGTAGTCCATCTGACACGGCGTGGAATACGACCAAGTTTATGATTTTTCTGACACTTGGTGCTGCAGTAGTAGAAAATCTGTCCGTCTTTCTTGACGTACATCTTCCCGGTTCCAGGCTCCATCTGCAGGCCGCAGAATGAACAGACATGTGTATCAATCATTGTTTACCTCCGGGAGAGTTTCTTTGCTTCACGTTCAGTCTCAAGGAGCATCAGAACATCACCCTCACGGATCGGTCCGACCGTGTTACGGGTGATAATCCGCCCCTTGTTCGGGCCATCAAGGATACGGGCCTTCACCTGCATGGCTTCCCCATGCATACCGGTTGAGCCGATAACCTCGATTACTTCAGCGGGCGTTCCGTCCATGGTATTCACTCAGCTTTGAGTGCTGCAATCTGGGCAGCAATATCATCAATCATCTCTTTTGCCTTTCCGGACTTTACGATAGCTGCAGCAGCAGAGCCGACTTCAAGTCCGCAAGCAGCGCCGATATCATTCTGCTTGTTGATGAAGAGATACGGAATCTTCTTTTCTTCGCAGAGTGGTCCCAGATGCATGACGATCTCTGCTGGTTCAACATCGCCTCCGATAAGGACCAGCTGTGCGATGCCGCGCTCAATGGCCTTCGTGGCTTCGTTCGAGCCTTTCTTGATTTTTCCGCTTTCACGTGCGGCTTCGACGGCTTCAAGAGCCTTGTTCTGGATCTCTTCAGAGACTTCAAAGGTAACGTAGTTTGCCATGAATTCACCTCATTCAGGAGGGGCATGACCCTCCGTCATCACTCATCAGCAGATGACGAATGTGCCATATAAGTTACGGCTGTGGGCGTTTAAATGTTCGTAGATCAGATCTCTCGTCCCAGAAGAGAATCTCATAAAGTGACCGGATTTTTCGAGAGAACATGCTGGTAGATGACTACATCGCGGTTCCGGTAGAGTTCCTGAAGTCTGGTATCATCTATTGATATATTGTATTTCTTCATCTCTTCAGGGCCGACATACAGCAGATCTGCCTGGTACCGTTCCATCAGGGAGATGGTCTGCTCCGGGTCTTCATAGAGGGACTGTATATGGTGACCCCGCTCTCCATACCAGCCTTCCGGATCATTGCC
Source organism: Methanospirillum sp. (assembly GCF_035406105.1). Lineage (GTDB taxonomy): Archaea > Halobacteriota > Methanomicrobia > Methanomicrobiales > Methanospirillaceae > Methanospirillum. The sequence goes on along the minus strand of NZ_DAONKG010000134.1, from coordinate 210 downwards.
TCTCCACATGTATTCGTGAAACTGCCATCCGACTATGGTCGGGATTCCGGTAAAGGATGAGACTCGCGACGTATACTGATAGTCATCACCCGCAGCCTCGACGATGATATGATCCCCCGGAAGGCTTCGTAAATATGCTATTGCTTCAGCATCCTCCCGGTTGGCAGAAGAGAGCCATGCCATACCGTCAAGGGTGGGAGTATGGGGGCC
>NZ_DAONKG010000133.1:0-6972 GCF_035406105.1 Methanospirillum sp. | reverse complement strand
TCTCTGGCGATACGCAACCGCACTCATGCTCTATGGGGTGCATGATGTTATGCGGGGCCGGTCGACCGGATATGCAAAAATTATGCCGCCATCACGTTGGAAACAGATGTCTGTTGCAAAAAAACAGAAGACAATACGTGAACAGCTCTTGTCAGATCTTGGTTCTTCTATGCACATGTCAGCTTCAACCGTGCGTAATCTCTACCTCTGCCCGGTTTCGCTTCTTGCAAAACAATTTCCTGGCAGGTTTGCACGAACATACGATCTGGATGTTGATAAATTGGAAATCCTGATTCATGATCCTGCACGTGCAAAGTCTGTCATAAAAGAGATTGAACAAGAAAAAAAGCAGATTGAAAAAGAATTAAAAAAGAAGAAAGAGGAAGAGGGGAAGGTTAAAAAAAGCAGGAGTGTTAAAAAGGAGACAGAACCAGAAAGAGGAGAGATTTCTTCAATAGAATCATTTACCGGTACAGATCAGGCAATTTCCAGTCAGGAAGATACGAGAGATATTGCACAAAAAGATAAAAAATCTTCTCAGGCAACACTCTTTAGTTTTTAACATACATATGAAGCGGAACATCGCAGCCTGCAATGGGAGCAGGCCGGTCTGCTCCTTCAAATCCCAGATGATATACGATTAGGTCTGCCTGTATCTGCTCTGAGAGTCGTATGAGCGGAGGAATCATCTCCTCTGTCGGCCGGATGGCATAGATACAATCACAGTTTTGATAAAGGCAGAGGTTTGGATGATCAATATCGTCTTTAAAATAGGGAACACAGCTCCACCGTGGAGGATCAATAATATCGATGCACCGGATGAGTATTCCGGATCTGAACAAAAGACTTGCTGCATGGAGATTTGTTCCGGCTCCTGCCTCAATCACAGAGCGGTACCGTCCGGCAATGAACCGTGCAACAGCCGTCTCAATATATTTATACCCGCTCATTACCCAGTGTATTGGAGATGAATATCCTTATTTTTTGGGATCGCGGCGCACCAAATGGGCTTGAGATGCCTGTTGCCCGGATCATTTCTCAAATCATGGATATTCCGGCTGAAGTATGTGAAAGCCCAATCCTGTATAACGGGTTTGACAGGAACAGAAATCAGTTTGATGCTAGCGCAATATTAACCTGTCTTGATGTTTTTTCCCGCCGGAATGATGAGAAGAGATACATCTTACTGGTAACCGGTGATGATATCTTCCGGCCTGGAACCCGGTATGTGTTCGGATTATCCAGACCCGCAACAGGAACTGCTGTCATATCGTCAGCCCGGCTTCGAAATGAATACTGGGATCTTCCACCTGATGAGATGATGCTCATTGACCGGTTGTCACGGGAAGGTGCACACGAGATAGGCCATCTTCTTCAACTGGAACATTGTGACAATACATCATGCATTATGGCAAATCCACTGAGCCTTGATGATCTGGATAATAAACAATCAATGCTTTGTACTTCCTGTGCCGGGAAAATAAAAAATAATCTGATATCTGTTCGTGTATAACCTACGGTTTATACCAACTTTCAAGGATTTCCAGATTTTCCTGAGCAATTTTATTATCCGGATTTAATTCAACTGCTCTTCTGTATGCATTGATTGATTCATTGTAATATTGCATTGCATTCAATACATTCCCAAGATTATACCATCCCTGGTCAAAATCCGGAAGTATTTTCGTTGCATTGATGAGCGCTGATCGTGCCTCGTCGTTTCTCCCAAGGATATATAATACTCTTCCGTAATTATTCCAGGCATATCCGTTCTCTGGATTCAGATTGGTTGCTTTTGTAAGGGCTGTACGTGCCTCATCATACATCCTGGCCTCTGCGTATGCATAACCCAGGTTATTCCATGCATCTGAAAATTCAGGATCAAGGTCCAGGGCTTTTTGAAGAACTGGTATTGCATCACTCAGAGCATCGGATCTGATGAGGGTGTATCCTTTTGTGCTCCAGGCATATTTGTTGGCCGGATTGGCAGTAATAGCAGCGTCCAGTGCCTTCAGCGCTGATTCATATGCTCCTATTTCATTATATGCCCATCCCAGGTTTGTCCAGGCAACACTATGATTTGGATTTATGCGTGTGGCTTGCTCAAGAGGGGATATTGCGTCCTGAAACCTGCCCAGATTATTTAAGGCATAGCCGATAGAATTCCAGACCTCAGGGTCTGACACATTAGTCTTTGTATAATTTTCGAGGATTATCAACCCTTCCTGAAAAGATCCATTCTGAATCAGATTCATACCTTCTGCAGGATCTGAATAATTTCCATCAGCAGATACCAACATTGAAAAAAGAAAAATACTTATCAGAATGAGCACACCCAGGAAGGCACCGTTCATATTCATGTTAGTAAGAGATGCCTCTGAAAATAAATTGTTTATTGATTCATGAAGGGATATTCATGAAGGGATCATAGCTTCGGTTTCTTTTTTAATGCTTCCACCAGGAGTTCAATGGTTGCTTTTACATCTTTGAGGTCAACAACCTCAACCGGGGAATGAATGTATCGGGTGGCGACAGATAAAGGAATACTGGGTATTCCATCACGGACCAGATTGATAATTGATGCATCCGTGTTTCCTCCATCTCCCACTTCAAGCTGGTACGGGATCTTCATCCTGTCTCCCGCTGACCGGAGCCATGTAACGAGCCGGTTATCAGCAAGAAGTCCCCGCCCTGATGCACTTGCAAGGACAAGAACAGGACCCTTCCCCATCTCAACTGATGCTTCCTTTTTTGTGACACCAGGGTGATCACCTGGTATTGTTACATCAGTCGCGATAGCAATGTCAGGTTGTAATGCAAAGGCACTTACTTTAGCCCCCTTTAGTCCCACTTCTTCCTGAACAGTAAACACTCCGTAGATGGTCATTGTCGTCTTCATTCTTTTCAGTGTTTCAATCAGGACCAGGACGCCGACACGGTTATCCAGCGCCTTGCCAGTAACACGCTCATTTGCAAGTCGAATAAGTTCCTGTTCTATGGTAACCGGGGTTCCGATTTCAATGCCAAGGGCTGCTACCTCTTCTGCCGATGCAGCACCGACATCAATGAAGAGGTCTTCCATTTTTATCTCTTTCTTCCGATCCTCCGGAGTCATGACATGAGGAGGCTTAGAACCGATGACACCCGGAACCGGCCCTTTGGTTCCATGAAGAATAACACGCTGGGTATGAAGGGTGGGATTAAACCATCCGCCAATCCCAACGAACTTGATAAATCCTTTCTCATCAATATACTGGACCATTAGTCCGATCTCATCCATATGGGATGCAATCATAACAGAAAGACCAGTTCCTTTCTTTACTGCAATAAGATTTCCAAGTCTGTCTTCTGAAATCTCATCAACATATCCATCCAGTTCTTTTCTAATAATCTCCTTGATATTCCCTTCAAACCCTGAGAGCCCATGTGCATCGGAGAGTTTTTTCAGTAATTCATATACCATAGTTATGCCTCAAAAACCGGTTTCATTCGTTCAATCGCAGCCATAATATTTTCCCGTGAAGTGGCATAACTGAATCGGGCATATTCTGCACCTGATGGGCCAAATGCATCGCCCGGTACAACAATCACGCCGGCATCCATGATCTGCTGTGTCTTTTCTTTTCCAAGAGGTACAAATGCATAAAAAGCACCCTGAGGGATCGGGAACCTGACTCCCATGTCATAAAATCCGGATACCAGCATATCGCGACGAATCTTATACTCATCCCGCATCATCTTGACACAGGACTGATCGCCGGTATATGCAGCAAGCGCTGCATACTGACTGATGGATGTTGCACATGTCTGACAATACTGATGAATTTTCAGGCACTGTTCCATATATTCCGAAGGCCCGGCGATATATCCAAGGCGCCAGCCGGTCATCGCATAGGTCTTGCTTGTGGCATTCACGGTGATGACATCCTCACCGAAAGTTCCGGCACTTGCATGGACCTCATCATAGATGATATGCTCATACACCTCGTCTGAAAGAACGGTAACTCCGGCATCCATTGCTGCTTCGGTAATTGACCTGATGGTCTTTGCCGGCTCAACTGTACCGGTCGGATTACAGGGAGAATTTAGGATAAGAAGCCGCGCCCCGTCTAGTTTTTCATACAGGATTTGTTCATCGATATGCAAATCGTCAGTCAGGGGTATAAAGTCAGGAGTTCCTCCAGCCAGTCTGACACAGGCCTCGTACGATACAAATCCGGGATCCGTCAGGAGGACACGGTCACCAGTATCAACAAGACTTTGAATTGCGATAAACAGCGCCTCACCTGCACCCGCTGTAACGATGATCTGGTCAGGAGTGTATGTGAGATTATTTTCTTTTTTGAATTTTTCGACGAGTGCCTCCCGTAATTCAGGCAATCCGGCGTTGAACGTATAGCCGGTCTTTCCTTCTTCAATAGCCCTGATTGCGGCCTCCCTGATATGATCCGGGGTGATAAAGTCCGGCTGACCCAGGGTCATGTTTATTGAATCAGGCTTTGCAGCCTGGAAAAATTTCCGGATTCCGGACATCTCAATTGCCTGTGCACGAGCAGATATTTTTTTCATATTTTCACTCAATATTTGCATGCCGGTCTTTCAGGGCAGACTCATCGGTCTGGGTAATTTCCATCAGTCTTGAGATAACCGCATCACAGAAGGTCATGGCAGCAGTCTCAAACAGGGTTCCAAGCGGGGCAAATGACCGGTGTTCACCAAGCATCTGCCGGGTTTCATATTCCCTACTCTCATCAGGAATACTATCACGGTAATTCTCAATCATTACCGTCGAATCAGAGAGTTTTCCGATAGGAGAATCCGGATTTGAAGTGATAAGACAGATCCTTCCTCCAATCTCCTTGGCTGTCTGGACAATCTCATCGATCGTCCTGGTCTTCCCCGATCCGGAAAGCACAACGATGAGATCCCCTTTTTGTAATGCTGGCGTGATCGTTTCGCCGACAACATAGGTCATCATTCCAAGATGCATCAGCCGCATGGCAAAGGCTTTTGCAACAAGCCCTGATCTTCCTGCACCCATTACATAAATCCGTTTGGCGTCTAGGAGTTCCTTAATAAAATGAGATACTTCCTCATCAGAGATATGATCTGCGATGGCATTAATCCGTGATGCCATCAGTCGCATCATATCCTGTACACGATGCTGGTTCATACCTGTGTATACGTTCAGATGGAACCCTCATCAGGATATCGCACCTGTTCATCTGTTGGTTTATGACAGTAGGTGACAGGCTCAGATACTGGTGTCAGTTCACCATTTTCCATGATCGAGATCGGTCCATGTCCGCAGCAGTACAAAAGTTGTTTTCCGTGTGCCCGAAGCTCTTCATCGAGTTCTTCTGCAAGGCGCATGAGTGCTTTTCGCTCTTGTTTTACAAGATCCGGATCCACATTCACTGTTGTGACCAGGTACACTGCAAAATTATTGTATGCACTGCGTTCAGGGCTAAGGTGTTTGAGGTTCAGTATGGTATCAGAGGTAAACAGGATACCTGCATCCCGGCAGAGAATATAGATAAGACCATACTGGTGTCCGCCATGTCCCTCCAGAATTTCAAAGGTATATCCACCGGCAGTAAAGGTTGAAAGAACGGGAAATGCCCCCTCTTTTCTGTCACCTGCCGGGGGGAAGAGAATCACATCCCGGGGTGGAGTCATTCGTGCAAACAGGTTTATCATTACTGTATATACCTGCTCCAGAACGAGATCCTGTGAGGTAGCGCCCCAGGCACGATTATTGGTTTTTATTATCTCCCATGTCCCTTCATGAGTATAAACGGGAGCATTGAAAAACCCTGCTGCACCGCAGTGATCCGTATCCCCATGTGTCAGGATTATCCTCGTAAAATCTTCTTTCCCGCCAAGGCCATGTGCAGCAAACATCAAAAGAACATCTTTATGATAGATACCATACCCGGTATCGATCATTATTCGTTCATCTGGTGCGTCGATGACAAAAATTGAACCTCCTCCCGGAAGCTGGAAACAATAGAGGGTTAGCGTATCAGTAACCTGAATTTTTTGTACATCTGCATAAAATCCATCACCAGTTGTCTCTTTTAAATGCTTCCCGTTTAAAAGAATCTGTTCAAGAACATCCTGATACTCTTTGCCATATTCGGTTAGTTGTTGGGCGACATGACTAAACTGATGTAATAATTCAAGAATATCAGGATTCTCTTGATCATCAAGGATTTCACTGACACGTGCAGCATACCTGACGTAAAAAAGACTGCCATCATCACAGCTGTCTCCACAGTCATACCCTTCAATCTCAACCGGATATTCGGCTTTGATAGCATCTAATAACTCTTCGGTCAATTCTGGTCTGAGCACCCGAAGTATGATATGAAGTGCGTCAGGATATCTGCCCCGGTTATCAAAAGAGAGTGAACTGATCTCGGCATTATACCGATCCAGAATGGTGAGTATTCTGTGCAGTGTGCCGGGAATCTCAGGAACAATTACAGTAAACTTGACACTCTTCGGGTACGTAACGGTTGTCTGAAGATACCCCTGTTCCAAAAGAGCCTGCGCACCAAGGGCACATGCCTTCTCATCACCGGAAACGGAAAAAAAGGCGGTTACGGGATCCAGTGACCGGTTATACTGACATCGGGTAATCGTCAGACCTGAAGAAGCAATGATACGAACCGCATCAAGGAGCGATCCAGTATCAGGAATTCTGATAATAAAGAATTCATTTCGGTCCTGGGCCATGATATTACTCGGAGACGTAACTTTCCCGCTCTATAAAGAGACCGCCGAAAATGGTACGTTCAATCATCTCTGAAACGAATCTCATCTTCTGCGCCTCTTCCATATCGCTGTTCCGGTGGATTTCAGAGTAGATCTGAAGTCGGAGCAGACCGAATCGTAATTTTTCCAGTAATGTCTCATTCAGCGTGATTGCATCTCGGTAAATGGGTTCGATAAGTTCTGGAAATTGAG
>NZ_DAONKG010000132.1:0-7079 GCF_035406105.1 Methanospirillum sp. | reverse complement strand
GACCAGCCTGGCTGAACTCATCGATGATGTTATATTGAATGAGACAGCACTCCCACGGATATGCATCGACGATCTCTTTAAATGTCCTGGTGTCTTCATGAAAAGAAAAACCGGTGTATTTGATCCGTCCATCTGCCTTTGCCTGGTCAAGAAAATCCGTCACACCCAGTGCTTTCATCCGGTTCCAGCTCTCCTTTCCAATTGAGTGGATCAGGTAATAGTCAATATACCCGGTATTGAGACGGATGAGCTGGGTATTGAGGAAGAAATCCATATCCTCCCTGGATGAGACAAGCCAGTGGGGCAGCTTTGTTGACAGAGTCACTTTCTCGCGATAGCCACCTGCAAGAGCCCTTCCCAGAAATGATTCTGACTGACCATGATGGTACATCCAGCCGGTGTCCAGATGGGTGATACCTTTATCAATTGCATACCTCAGGAGCGTTTTCGAGTGTTCCTCGTCTATGGTACCATTTCGCTCCACAAACCGCATACACCCGAATCCCAGGATCGGGAGTTTTTCTTGTGTCCTGGGGACTGTACGATAAAGCATAATCAAAGGTTTTTGACGTTTCAGGTTTTTTTACGAGGGAGCTGATGGGGAGGATATATGGTGCTTTTGATATTTTTTGAGTTCCTGCACGGTATCAGAGCGGGCAACCGCCAGTTGTATCTTCTGGCTGAGATCAGAGAAGACCACAGACGGATCACCAGTCTTGACTACATAAAAATCAACACCTGAATCTCTCGCCTTTTGTTCAAGTTCTTCCTGTTTTATTCCGGTAAAAAGAATTAAGGGGATTGATTCACCACGTCTTCTGATCTGAATAAGCAGATCTATACCATCCATCTCAGGCATCTGGTAATCGGATATGATGATATCAAAGGAGGTGTTTCGGAGCAGATGAAGGGCTTCTTCTCCAGATTTGGCAGATACAATCTCATACCTGCCAAAAAGGATGAGATAATCAGAAACAGTCGATCTCCAGAGGTGCTGATCATCTACATGGAGCACCCGGATTGTTTTTTCTGACATTTCTGGTTGGTTATCCTATACATCGTTCTGAAATATATATTGTCCTTTGGTTTCGTGCCATTATGGTGCATTATAGTGCATGGCATACCTGTATGCAGATGCGATGTACAGCACTGAATTGCGATACTGGTTGGCAAATTCTTAATTTTTCAGGAGTTCCACGGTCATTCATCCGAGGGATACCACACATCATCCTGCTTCCCTGCAGATTCTGAGATGGTGAGACAGTCCTGTAGAAGGAAGCGTAGGAATCGCTTGGGTAGGATTGCTGATAACCGGCAGATATTTGAATGCAGTGATCCTGGAGTTTTAAATGGAGGAAAAAACATGGAAACCGATGTGCTTGTTTCACAGGAACGAACGATTACAAAAATAGATCCAAATATCGAGTGTACTCTTCGTGATGCACATAAGTGTAAGATGGCAGGAGATTATCACCAGGCTCTGAACCTGTATGACCGGATAATTGCGGATGATCCGGCAAATGTACGTGCATTACACTCAAAAGCGAATGTTCTTGATCGTATGGGGAATTATGCTGAAGCTCTTGCATGGTATGATGCGGCTTTGTTATGTGATCCACACAATGCTGAGGCCTGGTATAACAGGGGAATAACCCTTCGGAAGACCGGCAGACATGAAGAAGGCCTTGCAAGTATAAAGCAAGGCATCTCCCTTGCCATGGGAGATATCTGATAACCATTATCTTTTTTCATTACTCCCTCGAGAGCAGCGATGCTGCATAGGAACTGATAACCGGATACAGTTGCTCTATCCGTTTTGCCAGATTCTTTCCTCCGAGTTTAAAAGGAGCAGGCCCAAGGAGCATGGCCGGGTTTATTCTTCGTTGCGGGACTGGTGTCAGTACATCATCAGCACTCCCCATGCAGGAGAAAAATCCAGATGCATCATATGAATCAGGAATCCCGGTCTCCTGAATGATCAGCTGTTCTTCGTTACTATCGGGAACCGGTTGGGAAATTTTATCTCTATGCCCCCCTATTCTCTGTAAAACCTCTTCTCGTGTCATTCCGTGGAGGAGAAAGAGTACCCAGGGATCCTCATCCAGAATCTCCGCAAGGAAATACCATGCAGCAGCAATATGAATGCAGGGATTCTGATCATCGCTGCAGTGACAAAATGCCCGAACACTCCGGTAATGGTCAGGAATCAGGTGTATTCCTTTCTGCTTAAGTTCATCCACGATATCAGTGGAGAATGATCCGGTAAGGAGCGATCCAGTCAGAGTTGCATTCCCTGATATGGTATGTACAACCATATCCCACATCTCATCAGAAAAACGGGGGAATAAAAGCCCTACTGCCCGTGCTGATGTTCCACTGCATAATACCCCCATACTCATCTCACCGGCTCTTATCTGAATGGAATTCCCTCCGCCATGTCGTCCACAATGTTTTGCCCTGATGAGCCGTCCGTTCTCTCCGTACTCCTCAAGAATCAATACAAATTGTTTCGCCAGCCAGGTTCTGCCTATTGGCCCGTGCTGACTGTGCAACGTGATCCTGGTATGGATCGGGAGTGTGCCAGGTACTGACCACCAGATTTTTCTCTTCATTCTTCCTCCTCTTCTGAAAGCACTGCATCGCGAAGTGAGACAAGATCCAGTACTTCTTCTGTTGAGAGGCTGGTGAGGAGATCCTCTCCCTGTCCAAGAACCTCCTGTCCAAGCACTCTCTTTTCACAATTAATCCGGTCAATCTGTTCCTCAAGAGTCCCGGCAGCGATCATCAGGTGAACCTGCACATTCTGTTTCTGTCCAATACGAAACGTCCGATCAGTTGCCTGATCTTCAATCGCAGGGTTCCACCACCGGTCAACATGAAACACATGGGTTGCTGCAGTCAGATTCAGCCCAGTCCCTCCGGCTTTCAGGGATATCACAAAAAATAACGGCATATTTGAGGATTGAAACCGATGGACCAGCCGCTCACGCTCCCTACGGGGCGTCTTGCCGGTGAGGAGCAGAACCGGAATGGAGAACTGCTCCCTGAGTATTGCTGCAATATATTCTGCAAACGTTGCATACTGGGTAAAAATAAGGGCCGAATCACCCTCCTGGCTGACCTCTTCAAGCATCTCAAGAAGACGGCTCACTTTCCCCGATTGTTCAGGTCTCAAATTGTTATCATGAATCATAAGGCCTGGATGGTTGCAGATCTGCTTCAGCCTTGTAATGGCCCGGAAAATTACTCCTCTCCGGGCAAACCCGGTTACCACATCAAGACTCTGTGCCATATCAGATACCACCGCCTGATAGAGGGTGGCCTGTTCCCTGGTCAGAGTACAATACATCTTTGATTCCATCTTGTCCGGGAGATCGGCAATCACGGTTTTATCTGTCTTCATCCGTCGCAGAAGGAATGGCCGGATCAGCAGGCGGAGTTCAGTCATTGCCACGGTATTGGTATTCCCTCCTGACAGGTGCCCGTACCGTGACTGGAATGCATGCTGTGAGCCCAGGTACCCGGGATTTAAAAAGTCCATGATGGACCAGAGTTCAAGAAGACGGTTCTCAACCGGTGTTCCGGTCAGGGCAATCCTCCGGTCAGCCGTCAGCTGCCGAACAGCCTGTGATACACGCGTATGTGGATTTTTAATATTCTGTGCTTCGTCAAGGATAACCGCTGACCAGCTGACTGGTGCCAGATGGTTCAGATCCCGAGCCGCCAGGTTATATGTGGTCAGAATCATGTCGTATGTATGAATAAGCCGGATAAAATCATCTCCCCTGCACCGTGATGAACCATGATGAATCCAGACGGAAAGTGAGGGTGCGAACCGGTGTATCTCCCGCTCCCAGTTACCAACAACCGACATCGGACAGACGATGAGGGCAGGTGCCAGAGAGGAATTCTTTTCTTTTACGGATAAAAACCAGGCAATTGTCTGAATAGTCTTTCCAAGTCCCATATCATCGGCAAGACATGCTCCAAACCCTCGTTCAGAGCAGCGGAGGAGGAAGGCATGACCGATCTCCTGATATGGTCTGAGTCTTCCGTTCAGGGTTTTTGGGATAGTATACTCAGTAACATCTCCTCCTGACATAAGCATTGAGAGAATATCAGTTGCCCATTTATCATTCCCTCGTATAGTAACTTTTAGATCTGAATCAGTCTGCCCGATCGCCGAGAGCCGGATGAGATCTCCGGCTTTTGGTCTGGCCTTGATATACCGCCTCTCAAATTGCGTGAGTGCAGCAGAAAGTGAGCCGGCATTTCCAACAATCCATCTCCCTTTCATTTTGATAAGAGGAGTATTCTGTCTGACAGCCTGCCAGAACTCCTCAGGACTGTAGGACTCATCACCAATGGCTATCCGGTAATCAAATGCGATAAGTTCAGATATCCCAAGCATCCCATCCCGGCGAGTCGGATCTTTTTTCTGAGCACTCAGTTCGATCCGGGGTCGGTACTTCTCATCATTCCACCATGACGGAAGGATTACATCAACTCCGGCATCTTTTACGGCCAAAGCCTCGGCAGTAAGGAAGGTTGCCGCCTGTGCAAGTGAGATCTCCCCCGTTGTCGGATTTGAACCCGAGAAACAGTCTTTGAGGATTTTTGATACCGCTACAGACTGAGCGAGCCCGGAAAGGAGTTCCTGACGGAGGATTGAACCGGCGGGAAGCATTCCGCCCGATTCTTCGGGAAGGTTCCAGATCATTCTGGCAGGGATGAAAAGGTCTGGATCTGAGAGTGCCCTCAGAGTAAGTTCGATAAACCACGGCTCAAGTTCCTCTCCAGCTGGTTCGCGAACCCGTATACAGGTACGAAATGGCAAATAGCCTTCTTTCCGGAATGAAAGCCAATCGCTCATGTTCTGTACAAATCCTGTATCCATAGAATGATTCTGTACATGAAGGTCCTGCCCGGTGAGTGATGCCATAAAAGCCAGGGCATCTTTCTCCTGTTCCCGCATCCGTTTTCCTGGCCGGATAAAAGAAGAGTGTTTTGTGAGTGCCTGCCGGACTATGGTTTCAATAATTCCTGAAAGGGCTGATGAGAGGCGTTCTTTATGTGAGGGAAGAACCGTAGGCATATTCTTCTGATCACTTGCATACCGCATGATCGGTGGCATAGCGGCTGCAAATCTGGTCAGCCACACGGTATCCTCAGGACAGAGGGCGAACGTCCATGCAGCCTGTGTTTCCGTATGAGTCTTTATAAAAGCAGGTTTACATCTTCCATCTCTGGCCAGTATACACGCAGATTTAAACAAGGTGAGCAGATAAAGGAGTGTATCACCCAATAGAATATCGTGCACTCCATGAAGGGAAGCAAAAACATCTAAGCATGTCTCGTAGGACAGAGTAATGACAGGGACAGAATACCGTACAAGTGGCACAGGCCGGCATTCGGATTTATATTGTTTGGGAATGGTGGTATACAATAACGTATCCGGAGCATGAATTGTCCAGTATTCCCTGCAAAAAAAGCGTGAGGAAAGGCCGGTTATCGTTTGTACATTCTCAATCAGCAGATAATGAGGAATTGCCTGAGGAAAGAGATCACGATGTCCAAGGGGAATATTCCGTACAGGGTGTTCCAATCTCGATAATCCAAAAATTGCGATGCCCTTAAAAGGAGGTGATATAAGGGCATGCAGAATGACGCTTTTCTCCCCTTCCTGGAGAGGTTCGGTTCTTTGATTGTGAAACTCCTGTTCATACCCCATAACGTAACTATCCGTGTTTCTCATCACCAGTTTCATCTGAAGAGAAATACATGTGTGGGTATGGAATGGGTCTTGGATTATATCAGATAATTATACCGTTTCTCTTTACAATTCTTAATAACTATTCTTCTGCTGTCTTATCTTGAGTATAATGGTCTTAACGACACTCTCAAAGGGTACTCCAGAACAATTGATTTGGATATCTGCATACTTCTCATAGAGTGGAATTCTCTGTTCATACATCCCGCGAAGACTCTGTCCCTGCTCGAGAATAATCCCCCGGGTGGTAATATTTTGGAGTCTTTTTACCATCTCATCAAATGCGATCGCAAGATATATGATCGTGCCATGTGACGAGAGGTACTCCATTGCCTTTTTCCGAAGGATAACACTCCCGCCTGTAGCAATAACAGTATTAGAACAGGTGAGCGAAAGAATACAATCTTCTTCAATCTTCAGAAAAGGTTCCACACCCTGCGTATCAATTATCTCCTGAAGAAGTTGTCCGGTATAATCCTGGATGATGATATCGGTATCTATAAAATGCATGCCCAGAGCTTTTGCAAGAATCACTCCCAATGTGCTTTTTCCGGCACCTGGCAGGCCTGTGAGGACAATATTCTGCATAATATTCCTCTTGGGATCACAGGTATGACCCGGTTCCATATGAACATTTCATTCATAATCGCTGATTTTTCTAATTCATCAAAATTATCTCGATTAAAATGTCATATTTCGAAGATGCAAAGTTGACGGAGTATGGTTTGCAGAGGCATATGCTCATGAACAGAACGTCCCGTTCACGACGATCAAACGGGAGGGTCCGGTTGCCGGAATCATTGTGGAATATGCAGATGAGGTTGGAGCCGAGCTTATTGTTATGGGGAGTTCGAATCTCCGCGGAGTTGCCGGATTTGTGCTGGGAGATGTATCTGAAGCGGTACTTCGCCTCTCACCCTGCACCGTCTGGGCAGTAAAACCAACACAAAAGGAGATGGATCTGGTTGTCTCCAAGGTCAGGAGCTATGCAAAACCAAAACCGGTTGTAGTCACACCGGATTTGATCCCGGATAAGCGGCTCTGGCATGGAGCGATGGGGATGTTTTTCCTGTACATGACATCTTATGGTATGTTCACCATCGCAGGAACGCTTATGAAAGGCCTGCTTGGAATCAGGGTTGGGGGGTTGAACCTTGCAATCGTTTCCGGAATGGGAATTATCATCGGAGCAATCATCATTGCACTCGCATATAACTGGTACGCAGGATCCCGTGATAATCAGGGAAAGGAGGTGAAGAATGGAGTATAGCTTTAAGCCACTGGCCTTTACGATATTCGTATTGATCAC
>NZ_DAONKG010000131.1:0-7111 GCF_035406105.1 Methanospirillum sp. | reverse complement strand
CCTGACCATATCCTCACCTTTCCTGAGAAGCTCTTTTGCGATATCCATGGTCTTTCCTTCTGCGGTAAACCGGATCTTTGGCTCAGTCCCGCTCGCCCGAATCAGGCACCACCCGTCCTCTTCCTCGATACGGATCCCGTCTGTTGGATTTACCGCACCCAGGGCATACAGTACATCATGGGCATTCTCAACCTCACATGATCTCCTGAGAATCGGGTATGAGGGTATTGCTGCAATCTCTGAAGGAAGATCCCATTCTCCAGCCATTTCACAGAGGAGAGCTGCAGCATAGGGCCCATCAGGACACCGGGAGATTCGGGGAAATATCCATGCGCCTGATGGCTCACCCCCAAAATCCCCCCATCGGACCAGTTGCTCAGACACAAATGCATCACCGACAGGTGTTCGTCTGACCTCTGCAACCTCCTCTATGGCCATGGATGCATCATAGGTGGTTACGACCTGTTTTGCCCCCAGATATTTTGCAAAAAGGATAAGCAGGGTATCGCCAGGGATGAAGGTTCCATTTTTATCAAACGCCATCATCCGATCAGCATCCCCATCATGAATCACTGCGCATATCGAACCTGTTTTTTTTATAAGAGAGGGGATATAGGGCAGATGCTCAGGCAGGGGTTCTGAAGGGCGTGAAAAAATACCGGCAGTATTTGCATTTAACGCAAAAGTCTGTGCACCCATCTGGCTGAGCATCCGGGGGGTGAGAACCGAACCTGCCCCGTTCCCGCAGTCTACCAGGATTTTGAGTCCCTCCTTTATCTCAATCATCCCGGATATTGCCCTGCTGTGTTCTTCTGCCGGATATGCGGGAATTATTATCCCCTGGTGCTTCCAGTCTTTCCAGCTGATTTTTTCAAGATTCTCCTCTACAGCTTTCTGCCTGGCTGCTGAAAATGACGACCCGTCCGGGTTGAAGAGTTTTAATCCATTATATGGTTCTGGATTATGGGATGCCGTAATCATGCAGGCTGCATCAGCATGTCTGCCACTGTATGCAACGGACGGGGTCGGAGCGATGCCCCCATCGTACACCCGTGCGCCTCCGGCCAGAGCACCGGCACAGAACGCAGCAGATATAAGCGATCCGGTGGTCCGGGTATCACGTCCGATTACTACCCGGCCGGCATCTATTCCAATCGCCTTTCCTACCTGGAGTGCAAGACCAATAAGGGCATCATCATATCTCCGGCGAATCCCGGAAGAGCCGAACAGCATACCAGATTGGTTCAATCTTCAGATGTTTGAAGGTTCCCTCTTCCGAACGGGCAGAAATGTTCACAATGAAGAAGATGTGCTGTCCCGGCCGTGGATGGCCCCAAGTACAGCAATTTCTCCTGCGGAAGATCTGACAGGATACGTGCATCATCCGCGGTCAGTCCGTCACCGGTAATGAAAATGAGATCGGCATCTTCAGGCTGGTTAACAAGAGCATGATCTGCCAATTTCCGTACATCAGGCATCGCCCCGCAGCAATAAATCCGGTTATTCAAAATCCTTTTTATGAGTTCTGTCCTGCATGGTGCGTGATCCTCCTGCCTGCATGCGTGGAGTTTTCTGACGGTGCATAAAAACCCGGTGACCGCATTCATAATGCCGGCTGCTGCTGCCCGTTGTGATGGTTTTTTCAGAGGAGCATTGGCCATAAAAGAAGCCTTGGTGGTTGCCTTTATGATCTCGTCGGCAACAAATACCGCAGATCGTCCACCAAAAATAATCTGAATCGGTACACCGCTCTCATAGGCGCACCGGGGGATATCATAGTCAGGTATCAGCAGGACCGGGCTTTCTGCAATCCCGCACTCTTCCATCATGGGCACTAAGGCCTGTACTGCACTGTTTATTGGATGCATTGATTCTACCACTCTTCATTCTTCCATCCATACATGCCAATGAGAGGCACAAATCGGACCGCTCCATGACGTTCTGTATGGTATTCATCTCCGGTACGGATCACCCTGATGAGTTCCTGGATATGCTGATCACCAACCGGAGCAACGAGTCTTCCGCCGTCTGCCAGTTCTTCAAGGAGTGGTGCTGGTACCCGGGGAGCTGCTGCGGTTATGAGGATCCCGTTATATGGAGCTTTATCCGGGTATCCTGCCGTTCCATCCATACAGAGCACCTGGATATTGTGGATGCCTGCGTTTTTCAGGTTCTCCTCTGCGAGGCGTGCAACTGCCTGAATTCTCTCAATTGAGATGACCTGTGCGCCACAGGCAGCAAGGACGGCCGCCTGATATCCTGAACCGGTTCCAATCTCAAGGATGAGGTCGCCCCTCTCCGGTGAGAGGAGTTCAGTCATAACCGCAACGATATAGGGCTGGGATATCGTCTGACCATTCCCAATGGGAAGGGGATAGTCCTGATATGCTTCACGGGCATATGATTCCGGGACAAACAGGTGACGAGGGACAGAACGCATGGCCTGAAGTACCCGCGGGTTTTTCACACCCCGTGCCTCGATCTGCCATCGCACCATCTCTTCCCGTTCTGCTGCTCTGGAATCCATTTAAAAACCTGATTTCTCCGCGGCATCGATGGCTGCATTAATCTGGTTCTGGAGCACCTCCGGCAACCCGTCCACTTTTACATCCAAAAATCCGCGAATGATGGTAGCAGTGGCGGTTTCTTCGTCAAGGCCCCGTGACATCAGGTACTCGATCTCGTCACGGGCTATCTTTCCGACTGCTGCTTCATGGGAGAGTTCGGTATCAACAACATCTCCTTTAATCTCCGGTATTGCATGGATGGTACCGTCTTTCAGGATAAGACCCTTGCATTCAATATGCCCTTTTGTGCCCCTGACTCTCCCGTCAATTCTGCCCCGTGAAAGGATGGTCCCCCCGGTAGTGATGGCACGAGTGATCAGTTCTGCGCTGGTCCCTTTTGCATCAAGTACTGCGGTTGATCCAAGATCCATATATGATCCGGGTGTGCAGACGACCACACTTGAGAATCTTCCGACTGCTCCTTCTCCCTTGAGGTGACAGATCGGGGCCATCTGGATCTTCCTGACCTGCTCCATGCAGACATAATTTGAGAGAAATACTCCGTTTTCTTCAACAATTGCTGCAGATCGTGGGAATACGGCAATATTTCTCCCCCAGTTATGTATCATGGTGGATGTGACTTTGGCACCCTTTCCAACATAGATTTCAGTTACCCCCAGATGTGCCCCGCTCGTCCGTCCGGTTGAGCTGGTACAACCGGAGATGATATGCAGTTCTGCCTCCTCCTCGGCGATGACGATATTATGCACGTGCTGGACGGCGGAATCTGAAAGCAGCAGGCAGGCCTGCAAAGGGTAGATACTCTTTGTCCCCTTTTTTGCAATGATCACAAATCCTTTCGGATCAGGCCGTGATGCAACATATCTGGTATATTTATCCTTATCTTTCGGAACCGCCCTCCAGACATAGTCAGAAACCCAGGGATATTTTTCCAGCGCCATGGCGAGTGTCAGGAACTCAATTCCTTCACAATCGGATGTGATATGGCAGACATCCTGATCCTTTTGAAAGAAACTGCCCGACCTGTTCTTCATGTCAACCTCAAGACCGGTCAGAGCAAGTCGTTTCTGATCTTCAGGTGAGAGATCCGTCATCTGAATATTCTGCATGGTTCTGCCCTTCCTTTCCTACGTTATATGTTGTTCCTCTTTATCACTCTGATTTCTGATGAGAAGTTCTGACGTTTTCCGATCTTTCTAAGAGAACGGGGAGGATTTCTATGGAATTTATAACGAAATCCGGGTTTACCGGGCAGGTATCGATATCTTCAGACCTGAATTTTCCGGTGAATGTAATTGCTCCCAGGAGTCCCGCGTCCTGTGCTCCCCTGACATCGGTCATAATGTCATCTCCTATCATAAGTATCTTCTTTTTTATGATATTCCAGTCTTTTATTGCATTCAGAAAGAATTCCCTGGATGGTTTTCCGAGGAGTATTGGAGTTGATCCGGAACTGTACTCCAGAGCAGTGACAAATGGGCCGGCACTGAGCGAAAGGCCATCAACGTCCTTCCAGTATCGATCCTTTTCAAGAGCAATGAGGCTCCCTCCCTGCATGAGGGAACGGAATGCTGCGTTCATTGATGCATACGTAAACTCGTCACCGGCATCACCAACAACAACCGTAGCAGCCTTCGGATCATGGATTATCCCGGCTTCTTGAAAGTCTTCCATCACATCTGTAGTTATCAGAAAATTGCAGGCCTTTATAGAATGATCCGTAAGATATTGGATCGCAGCGATGGCCGGCGTATAAATCTCATGAACAGAGACTTTCACCCCGATCCGCTCCAACTTTTTCAGTACATTCTTTCGTGATTTTCGTGTTCCGTTTGAGATATACCGGTAAGGGATGTTTTTTTCCTGAAGAAACCTGATTGCAGTATCGGCACCAGGTATTGGGTCATTACCGGTCATTAATGTACCATCTATGTCGAGCAGGACTCCCTCTATCTGCATAGATGATTATTTGATTTCGATGATCAGAAGGATTGCGTCAGTATGATTAAGGAAGTATTATATGTTACAATGCTCAACGCTATAGAGCATCTGCATCGATGGTCTAGAGGTATGACTTTGGCCTTCCAAGCCAATAGCTCGGGTTCGAATCCCGATCGGTGCATACGAACAGTGGTTTGAATCCACTTGACTTTTTTTCACCGAAATGATGTGTTTTCTGTACTGGTAATTGTGAATCAGAGAGTACTTTTGTTCAGATAATCCAGATACCATTTGAATATCACATCTTGAGAATTGATGGGAAGAGTATTTGATCCATCATCTGAAAAATGGGTGAAACAGACTGAATAGATCTCAATGCCGCGGAATGGACATAGGATTCTTCCTGGCCATGCAATATTTAAGAGTTAAATTGATAGAGCGCTGGTATATCCGGATTTTCGTGAGTATATATTGTATCACACTGCATGCGTTTTATTGCACGAGTCCACATATGGATAGTGCATCTGATTAGGAGCTATTATTCGTTTATCAGAAATGAGATAGAGGATATCCATGGTGAATTAACGTGAAAAGAGAATGGTGATAATTTACAAATGAAGACAAAGCAGAATGGAAATAAGGACAGGGTTGATCAGAGTCATTTCTGGAATGGATGCATGGCTTGTGTGACAGCCCCTGTTTTGAGTCGGAGGTAAAGAATGAAGGTTGTTGCATTTAATGGAAGTCCGAGAAAAGAAGGGAATACCCGCATTCTTTTGGAAACTGTCTGTGAAGAACTTGAAAAAGAGGGAATATCAACCGAAATTATCCAGATCGGGGGAAAACAGGTTCATGGCTGCACAGCCTGCATGAAATGTTTTGAAATGAAGGATAACCGGTGTGTCATAGACAATGACTTTGTCAATGAGTGTATTCAGAAAATGATTGAAGCGGACGGGATCATCATCGGAACGCCGACCTACTTTACCGATGTATCAGTCGAGGTGAAGGCGCTTATCGACCGTGCCGGATTTGTTGCCATAGCAAACGGTGGAAAATTTAACCGGAAAGTGGGAGCAGCCGTCGTAGCGGTCCGTCGGGCCGGTGCAACCCATGCATATGACACCATAAATCACCTGTTTGGAATAAGCGGTATGTTTACCGTAGGTTCGACCTATTGGAATCTGGGGCTGGGTCTTTCTCCTGGTGATGTCAGAAATGATGTGGAAGGCCTTGAGACCATGAGAAACCTTGCACGGAATATGGCCTGGTTTTTAAAGAAAACCTCATCATAATTTTTTCCGCAATCACAGTGTGATTTTTTTGGTCATCAATTGGTAATAAAATATGGTTTTTGGAAAATTCTGGATGTGATTTATATGTCTTTACAACATACCTATAAGAGCATCATTGTATCTGACACTCCAGAATAGATTCAGACTGGTGTTCGTCATCATAGGGGCTCGTGGTCTAGCTGGTTATGACGTCGCCTTCACACGGCGGAGATCCTGAGTTCGAATCTCAGCGGGCCCATGTTTTTTGATAACCTGGTTTTACAATGCTTTGGGCCTCCTTGCCGGAGGAACAGAAAAAAAATTAATTGGTTGTATTCCCTGCTGATGCAACAATCACCGGGGGAGTACCACTACTACCCCCTGTGGTCATCTGGGCAAGGACATAGGATGTTCTTCCTTCCATAACGTTGATTACCTGCTCCCACGGCTGATACCCTGGCAGTTCGATTCTGATGGTATGCTGACCGGGAGTGACCTGTGAAAGCGTGACCGGGGTTTTTCCCTGGACCACGCCGTCAAGATATGCAACTCCGTTTCCAGGCATTGATGAAATCATGACATATCCGTAAATGGGTGTCCACCATGAGGGATAGAGAGCAGCAGTCACGTAATTCACACTCCCGCCGCCCTTCACATCAATAGCCTGGTTCCAGTCAAGATACCCCTGAGAGGTTACCCGTACCTGATGTACACCCGGCGTAACATCTGCAAGCCAGAGCGGACCTGTACCTGCCAGTACTCCATCCACATATACGGATGATCCTGCCGGGTAGGTGTAGACACTCAGGATACCATTCTGGCTTGGTTGTAGTCTCATATCCGCGACAACATCTGTTGCCCTGCCTGATGTTACCGGTACATTCACATAGTAATCGGTAAATCCAGGTTTGGTAATCTTCAGCTGATAGGTTCCTGCCTGGAGGTTTTCTATTCTGAATGTCTGCAGGAACTTTGTCTCTCCTTTGAGAGCGTTATCAAGGTATACAGTTGACCGGTCAGGTGCATAGATGATCCTGATGGATCCGGATCCAACCGGTCCTGATGAGACCGTGATATAATCAGATTTGACTGCAGTATTGGATGACGCCTGATTACTTGCCGTCAGACTGACAGTATACTTTCCGGCCTGCTGGTATACATGGACCGGGTTTGCAACCAGTGCTGTTCCGCCGTCTCCAAAGTCCCATGCCCACATGGTCGGCCCACCCTGGGATCGGTCACTGAACTGGACTGCCAGTGGTGCATTTCCGCTGGTCGGTGTCCCCACAAAGTCTGCAACAATACCACCTGACGGTGATACGGTGATATATCCTTCCCTGACCTTCGTGCTGGTTCCCCCGGTCTGTG
>NZ_DAONKG010000130.1:0-7143 GCF_035406105.1 Methanospirillum sp. | reverse complement strand
GCATACTGGGGTGTCTGGTCTCGATCGGAACGGCAGCTACAGCGTATAATTATGAAGATTATTATGGGACCTGGGGAACAAAACTGAAAAGTGACTTTAGTTTAAACTCCTCTGTCGATTCCCAGCCAAAGTATGATCCAAATACCGGATTCAGCGTGACGAGCACCCCTCCAGGAGCAGAGATATTTGTCAATGGCGAGAGTGCAGGCATTACCCGTTCATTAAAGGCAAAGGAGATCAAGGGACTTATCCCCGGTGAGTATAATGTTACCATCAGTTTTCCGGGATATCAGGACTTTGCTGCAAATTATACCGTGAATGAGGGTGAGATCACAAAGATTGATGCCGTTCTTTCTAAAATCTAAAACACTGAAACTATTCCCGTTTTCTTTTTTTTTGATTATTCTGATGATCCTGCCTGTTTGGGTGATACTGCAGTATCAATCCATACCAGGGGAAAATTCTCAAATACTTACGAGTTGGTACTACATCCATATCGACAGAGGGAGGAGTACTGCCTATGTTCAAATATGGAATATTCATATTCTGTTTCATCTGTCCCGCTCTTATACTGGTATCTGCTGCAACTGACAATGATGTGGACTGGTTTGCCTATTATCTTGATCATCATCTCGGGGCTGAACCGTTTTCCTACACCGGGCTTCATGCGCCAACATTTGATTATTCAGACTTTTTAAAGAAACCCACGATTTCAACGAATCCAGATGAATTCAGATATCCTGGAACGGATACGAACATTTCGAAATCCGTTTATTCCCAAAACACCGGGTTTATGATTACCAGTTCACCAACCGGGGCAGATGTATACCTGAATGGAGAGAACAAAGGAAAAACACGGACATTAAACTCATTAAAATTATTCGGCCTTGAGTCCGGACCATATGAAATTGTCATCGCGTATCCCGGGTATCAATCCTATTCCCAAACCTTCATGTTGGTTCATAATCAGGTTGTAAGAATTAACGCGATTTTATCTCCTGATGAAAAAAAGAATAAATAGAGGACTCTTCTCTTCTTTTCTCATTCCTTCTCTACAAGTGCATCCTCATGGATTATTTTTTAAATAAAGACTCAACCTTCTCCTCGTATTGTAACTCCGGATTGTTCTTGAAACTTTCCCTTTTCTCCTCGGCATACTTTCTCATCTCTCGTTCCATAATATCATCAAATTTGAATATTTTGGCCGTATCTTCATAGCTCTGTGGAAATATGATCGAGAGTTTCTTCTGGCTCACTCCCTCAAGGATAGGTTCAACCGCTTCCTCAGGTGGTATAGCATCTGGAGGATTATTACCCTTGAAGATGGGTGTTGCTACATTGCCAGGATATACAACCGTGAAATAGATATTCCTTGGTTCATATTCATATCGGAGTGATCTTGTCAGGCCTGCCACTGCACACTTCGTCGCCACATAAACGGGTTGAAACGGGGAATAAAAAAGTGCAGCAACCGATGAGAGGTTGATGATATGGCCGCTTCCTTGCTTTCTCATGACATTGAGGGCTGCATTAATTCCGTATACAACACCCCAGAGATTAATATCAACCATATCCTTCCATAGGTCCATAGTAACCAGTTCATAGGGAGATAAATGGCTGATACCTGCATTATTAAAGAGATAATCAAGCCGTCCGTCCTGTCTGACACAATCATTGACCATCTTCTCTACCGCTGCATTATCTCTGACATCTACCGGGGCAAATCGTGCATTCGGATATTTTCCCAGTTCTTTCTGTGCCTTTTCAACACTTGACTGTTTACTCCCGATGACATGCACGATGGCACCACGTTTGAGCAGTTCTTCGCAGAGACAATACCCGATTCCGGACGTTCCTCCGGTTACGATGATTACTTTATCTTCATATACATTCGTCATAATTACTTCTCCCAGGGCAGTGAGTATGCAAGGTCCATACGCATCCAGCTTTTTCCTCTTAAAAAATTCCCTCCAAGATATTCATAAATGGGAAGTGATGCAAGGGTGTGGATTATTGGATACTGCATTGGATGCTGCTGTGCAGTCAGCTCAGTCCATTGAACCGTTCCTGAGCATTCCGATCCTGATAAGAATTCATTGTCTACCGGATAGTAGGTTGCCTCCGAAAGGGCTGCACCTGGGAATGGTCCGACCTTTGGAATATACCGCCATCCAAACTGAATGATTCTCCCGTTATTCTCATTCATTTTTCCGAGCTCTTCCGGTGAAAAGGTTCGGTTCATCTTTAATTCCATCTCAAGAAATGTCCGCCCTTCATGGCTTGCATTGATAAAAAGCGAATCATCCAGTCTCCTGTATTCCGGAATATCAGCAAAGACCTTTGGCATTCCTGCTTCTTCTCTCCCGCCAAGAATGGGTGCTGTTTTATTTTCCCAGAGCACATGGTGGAATATTCCGTCGATGGGCTCTGATGTACCCATATATCTGACCGGCGTTGAGACCGTTATCAGTGAATACTCAGATCCGCCCATCCATTCCACAGCGTTGCATTTCTGATACCCAATCTTAATCAGCGGTTCAGAGATGTCAAATTCCTCAGGAATCAATTCCCGGAGAGGCTGCATATCTGTCCGGTACATAATACTAATCAACGTTACATCATCATACGGACATTTTCCGAGACTCGTCGGATCATATTTGATGATGTGGGCCGGCATCCGGTGGGTGAGTCCATCCTCTTTATCCTGTATTCTCATTGTTTTGCTCCTGATAGTACGAGCATAAAAAGGCTTATCATTCGAATATTATTTATAATCTCCTCAGTATATCGGGAAATCCGAAATAAAATTCAGCACATTCTTAATACCAAAAAACCCATGAATCAGGAGTGTACCGTATAATCGCTGAAGTGTTGGTGATGAGATCCGGCAGGTGGCAATGTACCATCCATTCTCGTGTTTTGTCCTGGTTGAATCATGAAATACGCGGGGTTTTTTCCAAAGAAAAGATAAAAAGGAATCGTGTTATATTCCTTGTAAGAATTGATCCTTATAAGAATTGATTATTCCCTGAAATATTCAACGATATTTCTGAATAGTTTCATATTCATTGATTCTGTCGGAATTGGCTGGTGCTGCCGTCGTAATATTTCTTTTTGTAAGGGCCAGTCGTACTCATTGACAAATTCCATTGCGCGTTCCGGGTGTGGCATCATCGCGAGGACTTTTCCGTCCGCAGAGGTAATGCCGGCAATGTCTGCAACCGAACCGTTCGGATTGTAGGGGTATTCTCCTTCAGCCGGTTTCAGATTCTCCCGGCAGTAGGTAAAGGCGATCATCTTCCTGCTCTTTAACTTCTGCAACACCTCTTTCGAACAGGAAAAATTCCCTTCTCCATGT
Source organism: Methanospirillum sp. (assembly GCF_035406105.1). Taxonomy (GTDB): domain Archaea; phylum Halobacteriota; class Methanomicrobia; order Methanomicrobiales; family Methanospirillaceae; genus Methanospirillum. The sequence continues at coordinate 3,785 of NZ_DAONKG010000130.1, read as the reverse complement.
GATACCGGGCAGACAATCCGCTCAATCCCCCGGGTCCAGAGGGTATCTGCAGCAGGTCTGATGGTTACATAGCGGCATTCAAGCACTCCTTTGCGGTTTGGCATAAGGGCGATATCCCTCTTGTATTGGTTGTCAAATGCTGGCACGAGTCCAAGATTTGCAAGGATCTGAAACCCGTTACAGATGCCAAGTACCAGATTGTCCTCCTCGAGAAATTCAGTCACATCATTCCAGAGATTGTTCCTGACCCGGTTTGCATAGGCATTTCCTGCGCCGGTATCATCCCCATAGGAGAAACCCCCTGGGAAAACCAGGAGACGATAATCGCACATCCGGTATTTTCTCTCGATGAGATCGTTGATATGGACGATATCTGCATCCATTCCGGCACGAAGCAGGGCTTGTTGTGTCTCCATCTCTGAATTGATCCCGTATCCGCTCATGATCAGTGCCTTATCTGGGATCAGATCAGTATATGTGGTCCATGCTGGCTGTGATGAGATTGGATTCATACTCAATACCCTCCGAACGGTTTGTTGTATGCTGCTTTGAGATCACTGACCGGTAGTGATATTCGCAGGGACGGGCCGGTTATCTGAAGACGCTTCCCGGTGACCCGGCCGATAAGGGTTGCGTCTGAGCCCATTGCCAGTTCAAATGACCGTTTCTTATCAGGATCAACCGTGACGATGAAGCGACCAAGGGTCTCGGAAAAGAGAAGAATATCTGGTCGTAACGTACTGGAGAGGGTGATATCCATGCCAATCTGTCCTCCGATTGCAACCTTTGCAAGAGCAATGGCAAGTCCTCCATACGTCACAGGGAAGGCAGATGCGACAAGATCATGCAGGATGGCATGGACCAGCCGGTCGTACCGGATTTTCATGGCAGCAATGTCAAGACCAGGGACTATACCTCCTTTCATGCCCTGATACGCATAATATTCAGATCCACCTGCCTCATCAGAGGTTTCCCCGATCAGATATACCAGGTCTCCCTCTATCTTCGCCTCAAGGGAGACTGCTTTTGTTACATCCGGATGAACTCCGATTGATGATATGAGGAGGGTCGGGGGGACTGATACCAGGACCGGATTGTCGTGTTCGTCAAATCCCCGAAAATCATTAAACATGCTGTCTTTTCCGGAGATGAACGGTGTTTCAAATCCGAGGGCTCCGTCATAGCATCCCCGGGCGCAAGCCTTTAGCTGGAAAAGCCGCCGGGGATCATCTGACGAACACCAGCAGAAATTATCAAGAATGGCTATTGCATCACGGGGTATTCCCAGAGCAATCAGACCACGGATGGCGGTGTCAATACAGGCTATTGCCATCCGGTACGGATCAATCTCCGAATAGGACGGGAAGATGCCCTGAGAGAGGCCGACTCCTTTCTTTGAGTCTGCAACCACTTTTGTCAAGGTTGCCATCCCCTGAACCCGTCCGACGCCCTGTACCGGTCCGAGTACATGTCCTCCCTGCACCGTATGATCATACTGGATAGAGATAAACTCCTTTGAACAGATGTTCTTTCGTGCAAGCATCTGCATAAGCGTTTCATCCAGTCGCTCCGGACAGGGGGGCAGGGGATCTGATCTGTTCGGCTCTGGTGGTTCAGATTTGAGGAATTTTACCGGAAGACCGTCATGGAGGAACGGAAGTTCGATATCCATGACCGTGGCACCATGATACTCCACCACACACCGGCCGGTATCGGTAAAGGTCCCTATCACGGTAGCTTCAACATCCCGGCTTTTCAAAAGGGCCATGAACTCATCGAGCCGTTCGGGCGGGACGGCCAGGGTCATCCGTTCCTGGGACTCGGAGATCCAGATCTCCCAGGGTGCCATCCCCGGATACTTCAGGGGGACCTTGTCAAGCCAGACATGGCATCCGTTACATTCCTTTGCCATCTCGGCGACCGAACATGAGATTCCGCCTGCACCGTTATCGGTTATGCTTGTGTACAGACCACGGTCACGGGCTTCTTTTACGATTACATCAGAGAGTTTCTTCTGGGTAATGGGATCTCCAATCTGAACCGCAGTTACCGGACTTTGGGGATCTAAGGCTTCTGATGAGAAGGTTGCACCATGTATGCCGTCTTTTCCAACCCTCCCGCCAATCATGACAATCAGGTCTCCCGGCCGTGCCCGTTTCTCATACAGGTTTCGCATCCCGTCATTTCGGGGCATAATTCCGACAGTCCCCGCAAATACCAGTGGCTTTCCAACATACCGGTCATCAAACCAGACAAATCCCTGCGGGGTCGGAATTCCCGAACAGTTCCCGCCAACACCAACCCCGGCCACTACTCCGTCAAGGATTCGGCGGGGGGGGAGGATTGGATTGGTCTTTTGTTTTCCTCTGTACAAAGCAGGGCTCTTTTCCGGGTCGCCGACACAGAACCCGTAGATGTTGATACAGGGTTTTGCACCAAGGCCAAATCCGATAGTATCACGGTTTACTCCCACAATTCCGGTAAGAGCGCCACCAAAGGGATCCAGTGCGGACGGAGAGTTATGGGTCTCAACCTTGTGGGTGACAAGATACCGGTCATCAAAGATTATCGCTCCGGAATTGTCCGAAAAGACGCTCAAACAGATGTCCCTGTCTCCTCTTTGTGCCCGGATTATGTTGGTTGCCGCCTGAATGCAGGTCTTATACAGGCCTTTTGGCATATCATCATCCATCGGTGAGGCAAAGATGGTATGTTTGCAGTGCTCACTCCAGGTCTGGGCCAGTGATTCGATCTCGACATCGGTCGGCTTTCTGTTCAGGGAATGAAAGTAATCACGAATGGTATGCAGCTGATCAAGGTCAAGGGCAAGCGGCCCTCTCCTCTTTCCGGTCTTTGGATCTCGAATGCCTTCTTTTCCTATCCTGATTAGTTCCTCGTCACTCACATCAAGATCCACCGGGTCTGCAGCAGGACGTTCGTGCAGGTGGACAACCGGGACGACAATGTCCATTCCTTTCGTGCCGTATTCTATCCGGGATTTGATGTGAACACGGTTAATGAGCGGGTTTGCAAGGGTTGCAGCAAGGGATTGTATCTGCTCTGCTAAAAGGTTCCCACAGACAAAATAGAGCTTGGATGAGTACACCGCTTCACCAGGCAAAAATGCCTGTCTGGTAAAGTCCTCGATGGTCTGTCGTGCAGTCGTGCCGACATTATCGGTAACACCTGGTAAAAACCCGACCTCGATAGCTGTATCAAAATGAGCAATCGTGGGGGTATCGACGGTATATGTCTGAACCACCGGGTTTGTGAGTTGTGCTCCTATCTGGTGCAGTTCGTCCGGAGTAAAATCGCGTGTATGCGTAGAGATGGTGTAAATGTCGATGAGATGAAGTTCTTCAATGGGAAACCCAAGAGAACGGATTCGATCGGTTCTGACCTTCAGTCTGGGATCGGTTTTATATTGGACTTCTATCCGGTGGACATATGCCATGTATACCTGGGTAGTACTTGGTTTTTATCTGTCATAAGTCTCAAGACTGACCGGTGCGGGATCTGCCGGCATCAAAAAAATTGAGTATGCCTGATTGGAACGTTATGGGCTTTCTGATTTGAGTTTCTCAATGATTCGTCTTTTTTTGGCAACAGCAGCCTGCGCAGCCCGGTCAACGTCTCTTTTCATCGCTTCAAAGTCCTGCTCCTTCTTCTCGACCAGTTTTTTCAGGGGAGTATATGCCGCCTCCCTGAACCGGGGATGAAACTCCTCCTCACTTCCGTTTCTGATGAGCACTGGTTCCGCCTTCCCATCTTCGACCCGGCCGATG
>NZ_DAONKG010000129.1:0-7225 GCF_035406105.1 Methanospirillum sp. | reverse complement strand
GGCCGGGCGGATCATCATCGAGGGCGAAAACCTGGTTATCCACATCGACCGGGAACCCCGCTGGTTCTGTATCCCGCTCGGTGATATAGCCGCCGTTCTCGCGGATGATTCCCGTGCCATCCTCCTTTCGACCGGGGATATGGTGGGAACCGCACGGCTCTCGGCATCCGGCCGGGCGGTGAACTTTCTCATCGGGCCGGTCCTCTACACTACGCCGCTCGCACGGGTCATCGACGTGCTGGAGGGGAGAGCGAGGAAGGCAGCGGTGTTCGCGGGAGAGGCCCGGCCACGTGACCATGCATGACGGGAACGCACCGATCTCCCCGGATCGCCATTCCGCGGGAGATATGCTTTCCGATAGGAAACCCGCCGTTCAATTCTTTATATACTCCTCCCTCCTTTTTTCTGCCCCTGGTTATCCCGGGGGCAGGAGTATCAGCAGCATGGCAGACTTTGTCCAGAAGAGTGTCACGAAGAGTGCGGTCCGCACCCTGAGTGCACCCCTCGCAGACGCAGCAGCCGTCAACACCATCGTGAACACCCTGATTGCGGCAAACCCGCTCGGGTGCACGCCGTACGAGGTCGGAGGCGTCACGATGGCCCCGGTCGCAAAGACCCGGGAGAGTTACGGCGCCCGTATCGCCTACGAAGACGACGAGGCAGCAACCGTGGGGACCATCTCCATCCGGGCACCCACGACGGCAGCCTTTGCGACCGTGAAGTCCGAGCTCCTCGCCGATGCGGAGATTTCCGCCGCGATGGGGGGCGACCCCGTGAACCTGCCCGACAGGGAGACCTGCTCGGTCACGGTCCGGTGCCACGACCCGTCCGGCGAGATCTACTACCTCACGTTCACCCGCGACGCAGTCCGGATCACCTCGTACGAGAGCGATTCGATCCTCTCGCTCGTCGAGCAGTGGGCGGACACGGTGCCGGCACTGGCCTGAACGGGGAGCACACGATTCCCCTGTCCGGGGGAGGAGGGGCCATGGAAGACGGGCTCCTGTTCCTCCTCGGCATGTGCCTCGGGAGCCTGATGATGCTTTTTGCCATCCTCCGGGCGATCGCCGGGATGCACAGCCGGCTGGAACAGATCCAGGGGAGGCGGTGAACACCCCGTTCCCGCTTCCCTCTATTCCCTACAGGCCGCTTCTTTTCCCCCGAAAAGGAGGTCTTTTCGCATGGTCGATAACGAGTTGATCCAGGTTTTCGAGCTGTTCGTTGCGCTGGTGGCGGCCATTGCCGCCTACTGGCAGCACAGGCAGAAGGGCCGGGCGGTTGAGGAGCGGGAGGAGGCCGTCGTCGAGAAGACGATTGCCGAGGCGATGCGGTGTGCGGCAGAGGCGCACCGGGACGACGTGATCGCGTACTTCGACCCGGCCGACGACTCGGTGACAACGCCTCCCGAGGCGGTCCCGGCCCGGTCCTGGAAGATGAGCGACGAGACGAAGCGGTGGATGCTGTCCGGGCACCCGCCGGATGAACAGGCTTCCCTCCTGAAGCAGATTGCCGAGGCAGAGGAGCAGAAGAAGATGCGGTACGTCATCTCCGTGCCGCATGCCTTTTACGAGATCGAGTACGGGCTCGTGAAGGGTGGAGGGAGGGGAGGGTAGAGCCTTTCCTTAATCCCTCCTTAAAAAAATCAATCTGGCTTTATCCTGATACTGTTGCGATCGCTGTCGGATAGGTGTCGAACACATACTGGTAGACAGTATCGCATTTCTGCTGATACACTTCCTTATCGTATTTGTCAGGCAGCTGATCGAGGATATTCTCGATACACACGCGGACTGTCGCCCTTGTCTGCTGCCGTTTCCTCCAGTCCAGCACGAGTTTCTCTCGCTTCAAAGTTTCGAGAAGTTTCTTCACCACACGTTTGACCTGGTTCTCCTCTTCTTTGGTGAGATGCATATCAGGCTTGGTGAGCAAGTCGAAAACAGTCAATTCTTCCTCGGTCAAATTCTCGCGAATCGAACGCCTCTCTTCTTCCTGGAGTTCCCGAGAAAGAATCATCAGTTGTCTGAAGAGTTCTTCGATGTTCAGGCTCCCGGCGTTATATTCGGCGATCATTTGTTGGAATTTTTCGAGGTAATTAATCCGGGTCCGATTGACTGTGACCATCTGGGTGATTTTCCGCTCGACAATGCTCCTCAATCTTTCGAGTTCTATCCGTTTCTGCTGGATCCTCTGTTTCTCGATTCGTTGCCGGAGTTTGTCGAGGTCGAGCTGGCTCAAGTCGAGCAGTTCCGGAGGTCGGATGATGTATCCTTCGGCCGCTATTGATCGGTCGAGGAGTTTGTCGATTTCTGAAATCACTTCGGAGATATCTGGTGTTGGGGTGAGCTCGCGGATTTTCGCTGAAAGGACGAGATAGAACATGCACTGGGGAATAAGTTCGTTCGCTATTGGATCCGGCTTGATTGCTTTGAAGAGGCGTTTAATATCTGAGGCCAATTGTTGGTAGGTCTGTTTTGAGGCATCGTTTACGATGATTGAAGCAACCGCATCGTCCAGGAGCTTCAGCTTCTGGAGATCGCGGGCGTTGATGATTTCCTGGACGTTTATTCCGTGAGCTTCGCAGAATGCCTGCGTTTCACGCAATACCTGGTTGAGCAAGGCAATGAGTTGTCCCTTGTCTTTGATGGGTGTGGAATCATCTCCCGCTCCGACCGGCGCATAGATGGCGAGTGCCTTTTGCAGGTCCTTGAATACCCCGTAATAATCAACAATTAACCCGTTGTTCTTCTCGCCAAAGACCCGGTTTGCCCTGGCGATGGTCTGCATGAGGGTATGGTTCTTCATCGGTTTGTCCAGGTAGATCGTAGAACAGGCGGGGGCATCGAACCCGGTCAGCCACATGGCACATACAAATACCAGCCGGAGCGGATCATCGGGATCCTTGAACTTGGTCGCCAGGTCTTCCCGGACCATCCTCGCCCGGTGAGGGACGATATCGACTCCCTTCTCCCGGAGATCCTCGATCTCGTTCTGGGACTGGGAGACCACTACTGCCATATCGGTCCGATGCATGAAATTGATGAGATTACCCAGTCTTTCTTTCTCTTCACCCTGGGCTGTCCGATATTGGACCTCCAGATTGCGAAGATGTTCCTTCCAGTATTTTTGGACCTTGTCGTACATCTTAACCGCGGTGGCTTTGTCGACGGAGACCACCATGGCCTTCCCCTGGTAGCCCCGGCCGGTGAAGTGAGTCACGATATCTTTTGCAATGCGTTCGAGCCGGTCGTCCCGGGTGATGAGGTGGTAGTCCCTGGAGAACTCCCGTTCCAGTTTCTTCTCCTGTTCTGGATCGAGTTCTGCTGCCTCGATGATCTTCTCGATATCCTCGTTGATGTTCAGGTTCGTGAGTTGAAGCTCGGGGATGCGGTTCTCGTAGTAGAGCGGGACAGTCGCTCCGTCCTCTGTTGACTGACGGTAGGTATATACGCTGACGTAATCGCCGAAGACCTCGCGGGTCTTCTCCTCGGTCTGGATGAGAGGAGTCCCGGTGAAGGCGATGAACGCTGCATTGGGAAGGGCGGTTCGCATGTTCAAGGCGAGGGTATCATACTGGGTCCGGTGTGCTTCATCAGCAATGACGATGATGTCCGAGCGGGTGGTGAGCACGGGATAGGTCTCCCCTTTTTCGGTCCGGAATTTCTGGATGAGGGTGAATATGTAGCGATGGTCTTCCCGGAGGAGACGCTGTAAATCCTCCCCGCTCTCTGCCCTTGCCTGGGTTTCGCGGACAGCGCCGGAATGCGCAAAGTTCTGGTAGATCTGTTCGTCCAGTTCGAGCCGGTCTGTCACGATGACGAAGGTCCAGTTCCCGGATAATTTTCGGAGGACTTTCTGGGAGAAAAAGATCATAGAGTAGCTCTTCCCGCTCCCCTGGGTGTGCCAGAAGACCCCAAGCCTCCCCTGATTCTCCCGTATGCCTTTCAGGGCCTCAATGGCATTGTTTACCCCGAGGAACTGGTGGTTCTTCGCGATGACCTTCGCGGTTCCGCCCGGGACCTCCACAAACAGGGTGAAGTTCTCGATGAGGTCGAGGAGCTTCTCCCTGTCGCAGGTCCCCCGAATCATGGTCTCGATCGAGACGATTCCTTCCTCTCCCTCCGAATTGATTCGTTTCCATTCGTTGAAGTGTTCCCATTCGGAGGTGATGGTCCCGATAACACTCCGGCTTCCGTTCGAGAGGATGACGATGCCGTTGTACCAGAAGAGTTGCGGGATGCTCGTCTTATAGTCGCGGAAATTATCTTTGTATGCTTTCTTCAGGTCCTTGTGGGAGGCTTTCAGTTCGATGAATACGAGGGGGATCCCGTTGACGAATCCTACAAGGTCTGCCCTCCTCTTGTAGAGGTCTCCCGAGACCCAGAACTGGGATGCAAGAAAATAGTTGTTATTCTCCGGATTGTTCCAGTCGATGATCTTTACGTTCTCGGTGACTGACTCCCCTTGCGGATTCCTGTATTGTACCCGCACCCCTTCCCTGAGCATCTGGTAGATCTCCCGGTTCGCACTCACCGGGCTCATAGTGCTCCGGTCCCGGGTGATTTCCGCAATGGCGAGGTCGATGACATCCGGAGACAGGTCCGGATTCAATTTTTTCAGTGCGGGTTTGAGTCGTCTGACCAGGACCACTTCCTCAGGTGTCTCCCTGCCGAGTGATCCGCCTCCGGGGAGGAATGTCTCATCATAGCAATTGGCGGTTTTCCAGTGGAGATCCTCAAACAGGTGAATGACTGGTTGTTCAACGAGCGCGTCTTCGGAATAGTCATTCCCTCGACCGGGCTTCATGGACTAAACCTTTGTTTAATGTAATCCTGGATCTGACTTGCCGTAAGTTCTGATGTCGATGGCCCGGTGCGGATGTAGAACCGTTCAATGGTTCCGTCTTTCACATATACGGGCGATTTTGCTTTTGTGCATTCCACTATCATCACCCGGTTGTCCTTGTAGTCCTCGAACCGGATGTGAATGAAGGGAAGGAATATCGGACCCATCCGGTCCTTGATCAGATTGACGAGGTGGAGACTCATCTTATCTTCGTTCTCGAATCCTTCGCCAGCAATACCGAGGACTGTACCGTCATCAGATATCCCGATCATCAGGGTTCCACCATGGGTATTGAGGAAGCCCGCGATGGTCTTTAATACCGCAAGTTCCATTTTCGGATCTTTCACTCCGGTATGCAGGTTCATCCTGAGCGTGGATTTGAATTCGATATAGGTTGATTCGCCAGTCTCCACCATCTTGTCGATGCTCACAGAGGTTTGTGCAATCTCCCCTTTCTTTTCAGCGGTGAGGATCTGGTAGGCTTTCTGGATGACACGAGCGATGAGCACCCGCCGGGCTTCGAGAAATTCCCGGTACTGCATCTGCTCCCAGTTTTCCGGAAGGGCATGCCACTGATACATCTGGTTCAGTTCATCTCTTCCGAACCGGGTTTTGAAGGTTGAAAGGTATTCTGCGGGAGATTGGTCTGAAATTTTGATATTGTCTCCCCATTCAACGAGGGTATAATTTGCGATTTGGTTGATGTCCCGTTTTTCCGTGATGCCGATTTTCGAGAGGTATGCCCGTGGGAACAGGTGATGGCGTTCAACACCACTCTTTGTTCCCTGCGATACATGATCGAGGAAATCCGCGACTTTCTGATTGGAGAACAGTGCCTTTGCTTCTATGAGGACGAGAGCAGCATGATACGCAAAGAGTGACGGACTCTGAGGCGACGATGTAGCGAGATCGTTTGGCAGGGTGATGGTCCAGAAATCCTCGGGCATCGCAAGTTCGCAGGCGCGTTCCAATATGCTCACGAACTGTTCCGCATCTTTCACTTCACGAAAACGGGCGAGGTCAAATTCCAGTGCGGATTCGGGCGAACTGGTGTACCGTCCTGTCAGGCTGGCCATGAAGAACCATCGGGCGATTACCCTCCGGAGCCTGAATTCCTCCACCTTGTATTCGGTTCTGCCCATGAGGTAGAGGACGTAAGAGAAGAGCAGGGTGTTCCTGGAGCTGATCATTTTATCGCTCCGGAACCCTGCATACCGGAGACAATGCATGAAGTCATGCCAGTACTGGAGGTTGAGCACCCGTTCCTGCGCTTTCTTCAGTATCTCAAACTGGGCAACCCGTCGTTCGTCGCTGAACTGACCGGTGTCCAGGTCCTTGCCACGCAGGAGGGAGTAGATGTACTGGAGCCGGGCACGTTTGAATCCTAATCCCACGCAGACCCTGAGCATCTGATCGGGCTCTGGCTTGATGAAGTAGTTGAACGGTGAAGGTCCCTTGATTGAAGGCTGGCGGGCATCCCTGCAGAACTGCTCCAGTTGAGATCTTCCTTCATCCCAGAATACCGACATGAGCGTCAGGATGAAATCGGACTGGTTGAGAGGTGTGCCCTTGCTGTTGATGCGGACAAAGACGTCGGCGACATCCTCTTCTCCAATCTCTGGCGAGAGTTCGAGGGCGGTGAAAGGGAAAGAGAGGAGGTTCTGGAGTTTTGAGATGCTTTTCTTGATTTTCTTCTCTTCCTCGCTGGTGACTTCCCGGGACTTTTTCAGTTCGGAGAGGTAATTGTCCACCACTTCGAACATGTCAGTGTCTTTGCTCCAGAGAATCGAGATGTCAGGGATGTAGGATTTGTCCCGCTCGATCGCGGCATCCGTAACCTCGAATTTTTCCTGTAACGGGTTGAAGGCGATTCGAATCTGCTCTTTCTGGAAGTTTGCACGGGTGACAGGGATCCTTTTCACCACGGCATAGAGGGACGTCAACCGTTGCTGGCCGTCAACGATGAGGAGACCTGGCGCCCTCTGTTTTTTGTCGAGGCCGATGGTTCGTACGCCTTCAGACAGGGCATTTTGCCAGAAGAGCAGGTACCCGACCGGATAGCCCCGATACATTGAATCGAACAGGTCCCTGACCTTTGCATTCTTCCAGACAAACGGGCGCTGGATATCAGGAAGACCGATATTGCCCAGTTCGATGCTATCAACAAGAGAACTCAATGTGTAATTTACCTGTTTGAAGACCGTTTCACTCATGTATTTTCCTCGGGGATTGTGATGTCCAGTTCAGAAACGTCCAGCTCACCGGAGATGAGCTTGGGAAGGAGGAGATCGCGGGTGCGTTGAAGAGTGATATTTTTGTTCTTTATTATTTTCAGTAATTGAAAGAATGTACTTGATAAAATTACAAATTTTTCGAGGATTTG
>NZ_DAONKG010000128.1:0-7298 GCF_035406105.1 Methanospirillum sp. | reverse complement strand
AAATCCCTCCTGCGAATACGCAGTAAACGATGAGGTTTTATTGAGCGGCCGGTACGGGGGATCAATATAAACAAATGAGCTGCTGGTGACATACTCAAGGCAGGTGGTAAAATCACCCTGAATAATGGTGGTATGCGTAAGAAGATGTGATGCCCGTATCAGGTTTTTTTCCTGAACAATATTTGGGTTTTTATATTTCCCAAAGGGCACATTAAATTCTCCCCTGGAATTGAGTCTGAAAAGTCCGTTAAAACACGTCTTATTCAGGAATAATAATTGTGATGCCCGTTTAATGGTATGACTGCCATAAGTTTCATAATCAAACGAAGGTTTTTGCCGGTTCAGATCATCACGGATCTGATAAAAAAGGTCCAGTTGGAGAGCCTCGTCACGGGTGTCATACATCTCCTGTAAATCACTTAAAAGTCTGATGAGAGCGGTGACATCCTGTTTGACAACTCTCCAGGTCAGAATTAACTCGGGATTGATATCACAGATGACAGATTCTTTGATGGGATAAAGTTGTGCAATATAAAAAAAGACTGCACCACCACCAACGAATGGCTCAATATAGCTGACGAGGGCATCGGTCTCGAGAGAGTGTGGAAAACGGGAATCAAATTCATAGAGGAGCTGACTCTTTCCCCCGGCCCATTTAAAGAATGGCTTTGCATACTCATCCTCTCCTTTCGAGCGTCTGCCGCGAAGTGACCGGATAAGGTGCTGTCGATCCTGTTTCATAAACCCTGTAGTATGTGACCCTTCGAGGAGATAATTCGGACGGATTATAACGATGTGATTCACATGTATAACGAATGAAGAATTTTTTTTTGTCTCCTTCTGGGCCTGGTGGTAAGCGGCCTTATTCTGGCCATGCCCGGATCTATCTTCATATCATGGGAGATTCAGGCAACGGCGGCTGTGACGATACTTATGGTTATCTGGTGGATTACCGAGGCAATCCCTATACCGGCAACCGCTATGGTTCCGCTCGTTGGTTTTCCTCTGCTCGGTGTATTAAGCCCGGCTGAGGCCTCGGCACCGTACGCAGATAAAACCATATTCCTCTTTCTTGGTGGATTTATTATCGCCGCCGCTATGCAAAAATGGAACCTACACCGGAGAATTGCCCTCTCCATCATTCTTCTGACCGGAACAAGTCCAAAACAGATCATTCTGGGCTTTATGATTGCAACCGCATTTATATCCCTGTGGATCTCAAACACGGCCACGGCGATGATGATGATCCCGATTGCTGTTGCCATCATCGGAACGATTGGGGTAGACGCATTTCGGGAAACATCAGGTGAGGAGGGAGGTCTTGACTTTGCGAAGGCTCTTGTTATCTCTATCGCATACGCCGCATCAATCGGGGGCCTTGGAACTATTATCGGCTCCCCGCCAAATGGGATATTTCTTGCCCAGTTGAAGACACTCTTTCCAGATGCACCCTCCATCGGGTTTGTAGACTGGATGGTTTTTGGCATCCCGCTTGTTGCAATCTTTATTCCGCTCACCTGGCTCTGGCTGGTGTATGGTCCGTTCAGGCACCTTCCGTCAAAACTTCCTCATAGCCGGGAGATCATCAGTGAAGAACTTCGAAAACTTGGTAAGATCACACCTGGCGAGCGGTGGACCCTGATTGTTTTTAGCATGACTGCTCTGATGTGGATCTTTTCCTCGACGAAAAAGATCGGTGATATCACAATACCCGGACTTGATATACTGTTTCCCGGTATTGATGACTCAACGATTGCGATGTTTGGAGCTATCCTCCTCTTCCTCCTCCCGGTGAGTATCAAAAACCGGCAGTATACCATGGACTGGGAATCCGTGACAAAGATTCCCTGGGGCATCCTTCTTCTCTTTGGCGGGGGGATCTGTCTTTCAAAAGGATTTATCAAATCCGGCCTTGCAGATGAACTGGTAAAGCATTTGACCGGACTTTCAATACTCAATGCATTAATTATAGTGTTTCTTGTTGCGATTCTGGTCTCATTCCTGACCGAAGTGACTTCAAATACTGCAATCGCCTCGGTAATGATGCCAATCCTTGCAGTCACATCGGTCAGTCTCATGATAAATCCAATCATTCTCATGCTTACGGCTGCCCTGACTGCATCGCTTGCTTTCATGCTGCCGGTTGCAACCCCGCCAAATGCGGTTGCCTATGGTACCGGCTACATGACGATGCGGGATCTGATGCAAACCGGTTTCATTCTGAATATGATCGGTGTTCTCCTGGTTACCATATTTATGTATACCGTCGTACTCTGGGCTCTGGGAATAACCTTTGAACTTCCCTCCTGGGCAGTTGCACCATAAAAAATTAATTTTTAATGTGATTATTTCATTAAAAATGTTATAAAGACTTTTTTACAGGTTCATCTGAAAAAGAAGAAACTACTTAAAAACAGGGACACGAGGTACTGAGAGGTTCACAGGGAATCAGACCAGTCATGAATGAACAGGAGTCATCATGAGGCGGATTCATCTGTGACAGTTTCTACAGAGAGCGTGTTGTCCAGGGTGTATAATGGAGGTATCACGTTTAAATCGTATTATTTCAGCGGCTGTGGTTTTCCTTCTGGTGCTGTCCGGTTGTGTGTATGCAGACCGGCTTCCCTCACAGGTGCCTGAAAATCAGAAGATCAGTATCTCCACGATCATCGATGTTGTCGGGTTCGTATCTGACAAATCGTATATGTCATGGACGATCGATGACTCTGAAACACCGGTTACGACTGCACAACTGACCGGAGGCAGCGGATCCAATCCGACAATCCTGACCACAGAACAGGTGCGGGCACTTGCTGCTGCAAAGTCATCTGTTGCAGGACTATCGTACTCGGTCGGTTCAGGAAATCAGCTCTATTCACTTACCGTACCTGATTATCTCCTCAATGATCTGGCATTACCCGACATTGCCCCAACTGATCCCTGGTGGGGGAAGACCTGGCAGTCGATTCTGAATACTCTTGATGCTTCATCATATTCAAAGACCCAGGATACGGAATATGGCAGTATCCATGACAGTAGATTAAATCCAGGTGAATCGATTGCTATTGTGACATTCTCTGACAGCATTATGACAAATGGTGGTCATCTCATGCTCAACAAGGACCTTGGCTTTGACTCACAGAATAAGGGCAAAGGGCTTTCTAACCTGGAGGTTGAGAAAGTGCTTTCCTATGAGAGCATCGACGGGTCATTCCTTGTCGGTAGTGAAGAGTGGAGCCTTGATGTCGCGGGTAATTATGCAAATACCGATGATTCTATCAGATGTGTCTTTGCATCGGCAAAGGAGAGTGTCATTCCCGCATTCTGTAATGTGGTACAGGCAAAGAGCGAACTTATCAACTTCAACAGCGGTCAGGTTTCCACAAAAGGATCTCTCCGGGCTGTTGCAGCAACAAGTGATGTTCCGGCCGGTCTCTTCTATCAGATCGCCGTCACTCCGATTCCTGGTTCCGGCTCCGGATTTGCAGAAGGAACTGTTAAGACTGAATTCGCTGGCTCTATAATGGAAGCCCGCGGCAAATCAGACATTCCGTCTACAACGAACCAGTGGTCTGACAAAACTACGGTATCTGGTGGTATCAAGAACTTCCAAAAGACGTTTGGGTACGAATCCGGTGTTACCATCTAATCCTGATTCAATCAGGATTTGCCTTTTTTACCTGCATTCAAAACCGCTTTAGAAAACCGGATATAAACAATCTGTAAATCATTGAATATATCACCCCGGCTTGTATATCGCGTAGTGATGCGTGGATCGGTCTGTTGTTTCTCTCATTCATGGCAATCGGAGGATGGACATTTGAACAGACGATGCCAGTCGTATCGGTTCCTTCCGTTTCGATTTTATCAATATCAGGGGCCTTGATCAGACAACGGCACCCTCATACGCAACTATCAATTCCGGGGAAAAACGGTCATTTCAGCGACAAATGAGATTGTGCAGGATGACATCGTCGGTATAGGAAAACAGCATCGTGATATAAGCGCGCTGAATACCGCCGGAACAATCGCCTGGTGGTAGCGGCTAACAGTATCGATATCACCATTCCGGATCGCCTCGCTTTGACCGTCCTGTAGGGTGATGCCAGGTCATATTGTCTCAGGGATAAGGGGAGTGTGCAACAGTATGCAACCCCGCGGGTATCCGGGGATCTGGCAATAACCACCACCATGCTGCACACGAAGAAGGGTGTATGGCCTTATCTCAATAGAACCAGATCTTTTCAGAAAAAAAAGAATAATTAGAGGTTCAATTTTATTTTATTTCCTTTGAGCCGGATAATATCCAGTTTTTTCAAATCCTCAACGACCAGTCTGACATACTCATCACTTGGTATGTCAAATCTTTCCAGTTTCCGAGGTCCATCAATCTCTTTATCAGGGATCTCATCCTTGGCTCTGATAAGATCGTCGATGGTCTCCGCTTTTGTACGATTTATAAGATAGATGAAATAATCAACAACCGACCGCTTTGATAGTACTGATTTAATTATCTGAACAAAATCTTCTTCTGACATGTCATATTTGCCCAATTCTTCACGCAGTTCATCAAGGGAGATCCTGAATATGAGCTCAGCTCCGGCATGAACAAGATAGCGCGATAATAACGTTATTTTATGGATTTTTGTGATATTGAATGATTCAAGTTCTTCATCCTTTGGGAGGAGGATGACCGGTGGAGAACAAACATAGATGAGTTCATCAGCCGGGATAATCTTTTGAAAGACTAACTTTCCATCCTGATAATCGACTACCTTATTATTGAGAAGTACCGTATACCGCACTAATTCTTCAAGCGCTGATGTTATTTCCTCCTCATTGAGGACCTGATGTGGTTTACGCTTGTATACAACATCTCCCACGCTCTTTCCTTCCAGGTTCTGGAGAGAATAATTCCGTTCAAGAGAGAGCTGGGCGAGTATCTCCTCCACCTGATGCAGTTCCTGCTCTATCTCATTCATCCAGTTATCAACGGATTCATCATCCAGATCTTCCTGTTTATCATCTTCTTTCCTCCTGTTGTTATCTTCAAGTTCGTTCTGTAATTCTTTTTGGCAATAGGTAAAATAGGAGACAAGATTGTCATATGTGCCGGAAACAAGAAACCGGAAAGAGGAATCTGAAGCGGATTCAATCCTTGAAGATACGCCATTTTTACGTAAATATTTCACGAATTGTTCGGCTTCTTCCTGACTATAAAAGGGAAAGGTATGACCTAACATGATACATCACAGATCTTGTTTTTGAGATGATAATGTAATGACATGCCTTTTGTTATACCCGTCATACCCTCCTGTGATCAGAAAGGCATGTTCATGAGATCTGATGAGAAACTCTGTTCTCCATGTATAATCCGGCCGTAAAACCGGTCATCCTGTTCATATCTTCCCTTGCCTCATTTCTGGTTCCGTATACAGTATCTTCATTAAATGTGGCACTACCGGCCATTGGCTCTTCGTTTGGTCTGGATGCGGTAACCCTGGGCTGGGTTACGACTGCATATCTTCTTATCGCAGCGGTCTGCATGCTCCCTTTTGGTAGGCTTGCCGACATATATGGAAGAAAGCGGATTTTCATTCTGGGCAACATACTTTTTGCATGTGGTTCACTTCTTGCAGCCTTGTCATGGACCGGGAATCTCATTATCATTGCTCGGATGATTCAGGGTCTTGGCGGGGCGATGGTATTCTCAACGTCTATGGCTATTGTGACCGTGGTTTTTCATCCGGGTGAACGCGGGCAGGCTATAGGCATTATCACCGCAACGGTATATGCAGGCCTATCCCTCGGTCCGGTCATGGGCGGATTTCTGACACAGTTCTGTGGATGGCCGTCAATATTTCTTGTAAACGTCCCGCTTGCCATTCTGGTCGTTATTCTAACCCTCATCTATCTGCGGGATGAATGGAGTGAGCATGAAAAGACCAGATTTGATTCTGGTGGAGCCGTTCTTTATGGATGTATGCTTATGGGCATTATGTATGGCCTTACGGTTCTTCCTTCTCCATTCGGCCTGATATGGATAGGGCTGGGACTGGCAGGAGGTTATTTCTTTGCGAAGTGGGAACAGCAGCAGGAAAAACCCCTTATCAGGTTATCAACCTTCAGGACTAACAAAACGTTTCTCTGCTCCAATATTGCAGCCATGATCAACTATGCAGTGGTATTTGCCGTCGGGTTTTTAGTAAGTCTGTCACTCCAGTATAATCAGGGTCTGGACCCGGCAACAACCGGTATGATTCTCCTTGCCCAGCCTCTTGTTCAGACGGTGATATCCCCCCTGGCCGGGAAGGCATCAGATTCGGTGGAACCTGCAATAATCGCAACCCTTGGGATGGTTATGACGACCATCGGCCTGGGAATTCTTCTGGTTGTATTACAATCCCACGCAATTGTGTGGATTCTTCTGGGTCTTGCAACCCTCGGTCTTGGATATGGATTATTCTCCTCACCAAATACCAATGCAATTATGAGCTCGGTTCAGGTTGGTGATCTGGGAATGGCTTCAGGGATGGTTGCAACCATGCGGTCAGTCGGACAACTTATCAGCCTTGCAATCGCCATGATGGTCTTTTCTCTGGTTATCGGAACCGTTCAGATAACACCTGGTGTGTATCAGCAGCTGGAGAAAAGTATCTCAATCATTTTTATCATCTTCATAGCACTTGGGATTCTTGGCATCATAACATCATATATACGGGGAACGGTCAGGAACGGGAAAACAATGAACTAATAAGAGAATAAGCCTTATAAAACCCATTCATACCCGTGATTTTTCAGGTATTCCCGCCGTACCTTGTAATCCGGCATCAGCCGCTCAACCAGACTCCAGTACCGGGGGGAGTGATTCGGGTGGATTTTATGAGCCAGCTCATGGACGATGACATATTCGATGATATGACATGGTGCCATGCACAGTCTAAGGTTGAGGATGATGCTTCTTGGTGTACATGTTCCCCATTTTGTCTTCTGGTCCCTGATTTTAATGGGAGGAACGGGAATCTGCAGGATGTCTGCATATCTGGTAAAAACCGGTTTTGAAAACTTATATAACTCCTCTGCAAAATACCCGGAAATAATCTCTTTTATTGTTTTCTCTTCATAATAACGGGTATATTCTCCCGGGATAGTGATAATGAGTTCATCACCGGATCGCAAAAAAGGAACACCCTCTCCACGTCTGATTCTGATGGTGACTGATTCTCCAAGAAAGGGAAAGATCTCTCCATCCTCATAAGTCCTTTTTGGAGGAAGAGGGCGTGTACTCGCAATGGTAT
>NZ_DAONKG010000127.1:0-7343 GCF_035406105.1 Methanospirillum sp. | reverse complement strand
GGAGGAACCCTCAGGAGTCAATCTGACCTGACAAACCGCCTGCACAGGATCCTGGATAGCTGGGAACATAAGTACTCCATTGGACCTTCACAAGGTTCTCCAGGTGACCGGCTGCTCTCCCTTATCCCCCATATTTCTGAAAAAACACAATCACAGGTTGTTATACTTGTTGATGAATATGATAAACCTATCCTGGATAATCTGGGTGATTCATACCTCGCCACTCATATGAGGGATCTGTTAAAAGATTTTTATGGAGCGATAAAACCACTTGACGTCTATCTGAAATTTGTTCTGCTCACCGGTGTCTCAAAGTTCTCGAAAACCGGAATATTCTCAGGACTGAATAACCTGAAAGATATTACGCTTGATCGCCGGTATTCAGCAATCTGTGGGTACACACAGGAGGATCTGGAGGACGTATTTGCAGAATGGCTTTGCCAGTTTCAAAAGCATGAGGTCAAAGAGTGGTATAACGGATACAGCTGGACAGGCCAGTCAGTCTATAATCCCTTTGACATTCTTCTGCTTTTTGACCAGGGTATTTATAAGGCTCACTGGTTTGAAACCGGCACCCCGACATTTCTCATAAACCTGTGGAAGCAAAACCCACGCCTTCCTGCAGAATATGAAGAACTCATCGCCAGTGAGGAGTTACTGGGATCTTTTGATACTGATACAATCCGGTTAGAGACGCTCCTT
Source organism: Methanospirillum sp. (assembly GCF_035406105.1). Lineage (GTDB taxonomy): Archaea > Halobacteriota > Methanomicrobia > Methanomicrobiales > Methanospirillaceae > Methanospirillum. Next base: position 6,641 of record NZ_DAONKG010000127.1, on the reverse strand, counting down.
TTTCAGACAGGATATCTTACGATCCGGTCATGGGTAAGCAATGCCAGTGAAGGAACCTGGTATACTCTGGGGTTTCCAAACAGAGAAGTCAGGGAGGCATTTAACAAACAAATACTACTCCTTTTTGATTCAAAAAAACAGGTTCCCCTTCCCATAATCAGGACGGCTTTTGAGTCTGGAGATACAGAAAAATTGCGATCACTCATACATGCATTCTTTGCATCCATCCCTCATGACTGGTACAGAAAAAACCAGATAAAGAAATTTGAAGGATTTTATGCCACTGTCCTGTACGCCTACTTTGCCAGTCTGGGGTACGAGATTATTCCTGAAGACACTACAAATAAGGGAAGGATTGATCTCACCGTTAAAACCAGAACCGGGATATGGATTTTTGAATTCAAAGTACTCGGCCTTGATACCTCCAGGGATACAAGCCCTCTGGCCCAGATCAGAGAAAGGAGATATGCAGAAAAATATCATTCCGATCAAAGAAAGATCTACGAGATTGGAATTACATTTAACCCGGAAACAAAAAATATCGATAAATGGGAAGTCGGATAACCTATTATCCACCCCACTCCTGAAGTATCGGACTCACATCATATACCTTGTATCCTATATTGCCAAAACAGGAGATGATATGAAGTGATGCATCTGCTTCCGGGCATTCCTTTTTTTAGATCTATTGCATATCCCGATATCTGCTCGATATCTCCCTTTTGCAACTGAAACTCATCCGGTTTACACCGGAACTTCTGAAAATCGATATTTGAGTAATATTTAAATTCAATTATCCAGCGTCTCCCGGAAAATTTTTCACTATACTTTCCGATAAATTCGAGATCGCTCCTTCCGAAAGGATAGGAGTATTCAATGGTAAAGGTAAAAGATAATAATAACACCGAAACATCGAACAGAAAAGGGACTTTCCAAAACGGCGTGGGCGAAGGAATACCGGATTTGCAATAGACTCTATCTTTCCGATATACTCCGTTTTATCAATGAAATATGTCTTCTTAAGCATGAGTTCGGCATAATTCATGATCCCATATGGTACCAGCCGTTCCATCGTGAGTACTTATGAATTATTACCTCTTATGTATTGGGAATAGGATCCGAAAACCCGGATGTTTCAGGAAATAACTCATAGAAAAAAGACGGTAGAGATTTAAATTTTAAACCGTTTCATCTCATCGTTGGTTATCGTTACAACATCGTTTATCTCATTGATAATGGTCGTTATCTGTTCAACAACCGCCAGTGCTTCTTCCGCAGTTGCAGATGAATTCAGGGCATCCTTTGCCGTGCTCTTGACAAGTCCGCTCATCTCATTAATACTTGCAGTAATCTCTTCAAATGAGGCGGCCTGCTCTTCGGTTGCCCCGGCAACACTTGTCATATTATGACTAATCTCTGCGACTGATTCAGTCAGGTTGGTAAATGCCGTGATAGTCTCCTTAAGGGCACGTTCACCAAGGTCAATTGCAGAACCGGCCTGTCCCATGGCACTTACAGCCTTCATACTCTGCGTTTCAAGATTACTAATCATGGATGCAATCTTCTGGGCCGATTCACCGGTCTGGTTCGCAAGTGCTTTTACCTCACCGGCGACCACCGCAAACCCAAGTCCTGCATCTCCCGCACGTGCTGCCTCAATTGCCGCATTGAGCGCCAGAAGGTTCGTCTGTTCTGATATATCAGTAATGATCCCGATGATCTTGGTAATCTCGTTCATCTGGGACTGGATCTCCTTAATAACAACATCGACCTCTTCAGATGAGCGCTTGATGCTTAACATTCCGTTTTCGGCACTGGCCGCAGATTCCATTCCTTTTCGTGCGAGCTCATCAGCCTCGGCACCGGCCCGGGCCACAGCATCAACATTGGAAGAGACTGATGCAACAGTTGTGGTGAGATCTTCCATGGCACGGAGGACCTGTGAGATTCCATCTTCACTACGTTCGGCATTCTGTTTGGTCTGGTCGGCGTTTTCGGCGATAATTCCGGCTCCTCTTCTCACGTCATCAATCCCGACCGTCGCCTTATTTGCATGAACGGCAAGATCATGCATCTGACGGGTGACAATCTCAAGTGCCTTTGATACCTCACTCCCGATCGCGTCAAGAGCCTGTCTGAAGGCAAGGAAGTCACCCTTTACCACAATATCATGGGGGAACCGGGCGGTGAAATCACAATCTGCATACCGCTTTGACAAGGTGATCGCCCCGGTCAGCGGGTTTATTAACGCTTCAAGTGTTGCATTGAACCCAAGAATAATCTCACGATATGAACCGGCCAGGTCTTTTGGATCTCCCCGGACGGTAAGATCTCCGGCAGATGCCCGCTCTGAAAGCTCTTTTAGCTCGTGAATGACCGATTGCAATGAGGTGAGCGTTGCGATCAGAGCCGGAGTAATCTGATCGCCCGAACTCCGAACGACAGGTCTGGCAGAAAGATCGCCAGCAGCAATCTGATGCATGGTCTCAACCACCTCATGTTCGAGGTAATCAGAGAACCTGTCAAACATCCCCGCCATCTCTCCAACCTCATCCTTCCTCGTAAGGTGAAGACGACCGGATACAACTCCCTGGCCCATCTGTTCAAACTGCGCCATAACCTGACGAAGCGGAATGGTGATACTTCGCGTGACACCGACCGCAAATCCAAGAGCAATGAGAACGGCAAGAATCCCAAGGACAATCATAACCGGCACTGTCCGGTCTTTTTCAGCCCGGCCTTCCTGTGCAATTTTTTCAGCATTCGCGAGGATTCCGGATTTTAATTTTTCAAACGTATCGATCGTGGCCCGGCGTGCATTTGCATGCCTGCCTCCGCTTGCAATCGAAATCAGGGCTTCATTGGTCTTTCCGTCAGCAAGCAGGGAGGTTACTTCCAATGCAGCAGACTTATAGGAATTCCACTGATCTTCAAATATTGTCAGATTCTCACGTACATCGGAAGATAATGATGCCGACTTCAGTTTGGCGATACGATCATCAATTACCGCCATTTCATCTGCCATACGTTTAGAGTCCTGTGCCCGTTCAGCCGGTATCGCAACGTTCCGGAATACCAGGGCACGGATTGAATTCAGTGTGGTTTCAATCTCACTGACATCAAGCAGGGGGAGTGTTCCGTCAGAATAGACCTTGTTCATTCCGGTGCTGATAGTATTCATACCGATAAACCCGATCACCCCGACTAGGCCCATCAGGAGAGTGACAATGATAAAACCACCAAGCAGACGCGGTCCTATCCGTATGTTTGAAATCATATCCATTATTCTCATGATAATCACTGATCCATGTAAATGAATTCAACGATCTGACAAAATTTATCGTTTTCGATTGTTATCTGTACGAAAATTTCTTCATCTCCGCTCCAATAGTACTGACCACCTGATTAATCTCATTAATGACCCGGGTAATCTGGTCAACCACCGCAAGTGCCTCTTCACTCGTTGCTGATGAGTTCAGGGCATCCTTTGCCGTATCCTTCACAAGGAGGCTCATCTCATTGACACTTGCCGTAATCTCTTCAAATGATGCTGCCTGCTCTTCAGTTGCGCTGGCCACCATCTCCATGTTTCTGGTAATGTCTTCGACCGACGTTGTCAGAGTATTAAAAATGCCAAGTGTCTCCGTGAGTGCAGCGCTCCCTTCTGCAACCGCCGTGCCTGCTTCTGCCATGGCACCGGATGCTGCATCACTCTTCTTCTGGAGATCACTGATCATATCGGCAATATGCTCTGCGGACTGTCTGGACCGTTGGGCAAGCGATTTGACCTCCGCGGCTACCACGGCAAACCCTTTCCCCGCTTCTCCGGCACGTGCTGCCTCAATGGCTGCATTTAATGAGAGAAGATTGGTCTGGTTTGCAATATCAGTGATCAGATCCACAATCTTTCCAATCTCATGCATCTGAGCTCTGATATCAGCGAATATCGTCTCAACCTCTTCACTGGTTTTGGTAATACTCTGCATCCCCTTTTCTGCTTTCCCGGCCGCACCAATACCCTGCTTTGCCAGATCATTTGCCTGGACCGCAAGTCCTGCAACCCGTTCTGCATTCGCAGACACCTCTGAAATGGTCCGGGTCAGATCTTCCATGGTCTGCAGTACCTGGTTGATACCATCTTCACTCCGCTCGGCATTCTTCTTGGTCTGATCTGCATTCTTTGCGATCAGTTCAGCCCCCTTGCTCATATCATCTATTCCGGTACCCGCCATTTCCGCCTGATGTGCAAGCTGTTCCATCTCCTGTGCAATAACTCTGAGAACATCTGATACATTCATCCCGATGGTATCCAGTGCATCCCTAAGAAGGGCAAGATCGCCCTCGATCTTCATATTCCGGTCAAACTCAGCAGCAAAGTTACCGGCAGCATATAAATTGGAAATTCTCTGGATCTCCTGTATGGCAGTCTGGACATAAAGACCGATGTTGTTCAGTGAGTTTTTAAAGAGGATAAAATCTCCGGCTACATGAAGTTTTTCATCAACTCGTGCGGAAAAGTCTGCCTTTGCATACCGTTCCGCAACACGCATTGCCTCTTTTACCGGACCGATAACCGAATCAAGGGTTGCGTTCACACCCAGAATGATCTTCCTGAAATCACCCTGGTGTTTTGTTGCATCAGCACGGGTGTCCAGTCTTCCTTCAACCGCTGCCTGTGTCAGCATGCCAGCATCTGTGAGCATTGCGTTTACGGCATCAATGCACTGGTTCAGATTGTTCTTGATCTCGTTGAAATCACCATTGTACGAGTCGGTGATCTTCGGGGGAATATCGCCTTTTGAGATACGGTCGACATACTCAGCGGCAACATTCAGCGGACCAATCACCGCGTCAAGGGTATCATTAATCCCTTTTGCAAGCAGGAGCAGATCCCCCTCATACTTATCAGGATCTACCCTCTTGTCAAGCTGGCCGGCCTTTGCTGCCTGTGTCAGCTGGATAATATCCCTGACTGCGGTTTTTTCTGCAGTCTTATCCACATAAAAATTAATGACCGATAAAACATCGCCATTATCGTCCAGAATGGGAAGATAGAGGTACTCAAGCACTTTTTGCCCGGCAGGAACGTCCAGCTCAAGTTCTCCAGAGAGAACGGTCTTCATCGCGATCGCATCATGTGCAGTCCTCCCTGTATGTTTTGTAGCCTTCATATCAGGGAGATTCATCTTCAGCAGTTGTTCTGCAGGTATTCCTGTAACCTGTGTGCATGCCGCGTTGGTCTTCACAATTGAGAGATCCGGTTTTATCTCAAATATCGGGATAGGAGCATTCTGAATGATAAATTCCGCCTTCCGTTGTAAAACCTGACTCTCATGCGCCTTCCGTTTTATATCATGCATCAGGATGGCACGGTTGACGGCAATAAGAATGATTTCAGCAAGAGCATTTATAAGGGCACGCTCCTCTTTGAAAAACGGCCCTTCATCCAGTATCGGTTTCTCTTCAAGGTATACTACCTCAAGGACACAGACCTGGCCATCAGATGCAGTCATCTCAACCGAAAGAGACCAGGGTGTCTTGGTATATCCGGCGGTCTTAACGTGGACGGTGTCAGAATGAAATGATGCTTCACAGATATCCGGATACTGAAACGCATCAGGGATCTCCCGAAGCATCAGGTGTATCCCATCCTCAAGGCTAAGTGACGTATCTCCCAGGATGCGTGTCGCATCAAGGAGAAGTTTCTGCTCTTTCAGACGCTCTGTATACTGGAATGCCAGTATTTTCAGTTTCTCATCATCTGATATCTCTGCTTTGAGTAAGTCTTCCAGACCGGTGAACCGCATATTCTATCCCTTACCAACGCAATAAATAAAAAGTATTCTGATACAGCCCGAAACTGCAATGTGCCACACAGGCGATCATTACAATTAGAAATATTTTCATGATTGGGTATAAAAACCCATGCTATATGATAAGAATATTCCAAATTCACTATTTTGTGAATATTTATTATAAAAGATACTTTTCAGCAATTATCTTTAATTGGTTATAAAATGAGCTTAAGTGTCTGGAGAGAGCAAAACTAAGGGATCTATCACTCATAGTGTTTGTTTGAATAATCTCTTCAAGCTTATATAAATAATATCAGGATTCAATTCCTACAAAACAACGACCTAATCTTCGACTTATGATCCCTCCTATTCCTGTCGCAATAAGGGATCAAGTATGATATTACCTTGTTTCGATCTACCTTACACACATGGCTCTAATGTACTTTTTTTCAACCCATGTAATAAAACCTTTTATTCAGGTTTAACCCGCTGAAGTAATACTATACATGGCAATCCTGGTATCCGTCAAACCATTGTATTATTGAGACACATATGTATGCCATGTATATATGGGAAAAAATCCCCCCTCATGAACGACGTGACCTTCTGGTTGCCTGGCTTGCACTTTCTGCTGCATTTACCCTTGCGATGGTCTGGGGGCAGCGGCTTGATCCGTTCATTATCGGACAGATCTTTATAATCTCCCTTGTTACAGCAGGAATAGCCTTCGTTGTGCATGAAATGGCCCATAAATTTACCGCAATGAAGTATGGATACTGGGCAGAATTCCAGATGAACAGTATGATGCTGGTAGTAGCCGTCGCTATGGCTGCCCTGGCAGGGATT
>NZ_DAONKG010000126.1:0-7381 GCF_035406105.1 Methanospirillum sp. | reverse complement strand
AGTCAATGTCTGTTTTACATCATTTCTAATGTATCTGCTATGTACAGTAGAAGTTGATGCCCCTTCGGTATCATCATGCCTGATTGCACCCCCGGCTGGTGTATTAATCCATCCAACCCCTGCTTCATGGGAAATTGTGCAAGGAAACCAACTTCTTTAGATGTTGGAGGAATTGCACGCCTCTTTAAAATATTGGGTTTGATAAGTATTAACTCCTCTTAACAAACATATAAATACTATGAAATATTAATATATGAATGAAGAAGATCAGTTTGAAGTAGTTTGCAACAGATGTAACCATGTTTTTTATGCATACTATACGGTTGAATTACTATTTTATATATATGATGAAAATTAATATATAGTATTTGTTGTATAGTGGGAAATGATATTTATGGACATTACTTTGATTGTGCTAATGGGATTTTTGCTGGTGATACTTGGATATATCATTTTGTTTATTGTGTACAGAAGTATGGATACGTCAGGCATTGTGCTGGATGATCCGACTGATTATACTGGGGAACGGGATGAGATACTGGACAAACCACACTGTCCTGACTGCGGCAGTTATGACCTGAAGTTAATAGATAACTGTGACGGTGTTCCGTGGCTGAAGGGAAAAATCAGTGAGATCGATTATTATCAGTGTCAGCGGTGTTACAGGCAGTTCAATGACGAAGACTGGCAGATGGCACGATCATACAGAAATGATTAAATAACAGATAAATCAATTATTGTATCCTATGTATCAGCCGGACAATGCATGGTCAGCAGGGAAATATAATGAAATTGAGGAACCGTATGAAGTAAGATATATAGTATATCTTTTCTATGCTATTATACTTACTGTATTTATTGTATTTCTTTTTATTGCTTTGTGATCTGTTATCCTTTTATATTTTGCACTCCTATATTGTTCTGTGATGTGTATTGGATGATAATATATTCGTGGTGATGGAGTCCAGTTATACTGTAAGTGGAAATGTGCCATCGGTTATCTTATATTCACGTGATTACCATGATGCGACCAAATCATATATCCATAAATTTGATAATTTTGAACCGTATTTCTGGGCACCGGCTACAGAAGCACATAAAGTAGTGAATCACCCACAGGTTAAACGAATCGAAAATGATATATATATTGATGCATTGGGCAGGGAAATTAAACGGGTTATTACGTATATTCCTTCGGATGTTCCGAAAGTAAGGGATGCAACCGATAATCTGGGAAACAGGCTGTTTTCATGGACTGACATGGCAGATTTTCTCTTTGACAAACGGTTCCTGATTGACAAACATATAAAGTATGCATATAAAATTGAAAACGGGGAGCCCATACCTGTTGATGTGCCAAATCCCGTTTCTCCCCGGATTGTCTACTGTGATATCGAGGTTTTATCACCACAGGGAGTCTTTCCTGATGCAAAAAATGCAGCATTTCCGATTATTACCATTCAGGTGATGGATAGTATAATCAGAAAAATCGTCGTGTTTACCAGTGATGTGGTGCTCCAGACCAGCGATCCCTGTCATATTGTCTGCAAGAACGAGCGGGATTTAATCAGATCATTCTGCAGTTACATAAAAATAATCGATCCCGATATTGTCACTGGCTGGAATTTTGAACAGTTTGATATCCCGTATTTAATTAACAGAGCCAGAAATTTGTCAGTTTCACTTTCGGGGTTTTCACGTTCCGGGCAATGTCGTACCGAGTATGATCCATCAACCGGTGAATTTAATAATAAAATTGGTGGTCGTGTTTGTCTTGATATGATGGCAGCATTCAAAAAATACAGTATCGGGATGGGCCAGCGTGAATCTTTCAGCCTCAAGTCTATAATCAACGATAAAGAACTCCTTGACAAGACTGATAAAGATGGAAATATAATTGAATCGTTCGCCTTCGAATATAATGACCTTGGACCGATACTCCAGAAAGTGATAGAAGAACAACGATATGACGATCTCATCGAATATTGTAAGAACGATGTTATAGCATTGTATAATATCGATACATCCCTTGGTCTATACATGTATTTTGAGTCTATCCGGTTTATCGCCGGAAACAAAATCTCCGACAGTTTATTCAATTCAAAAATAATTGAAATGCTCCTGCTTCATGAAGGTATCAGACCGATGCCCACCAAAATATATAAGGAGCAATCCAATGACAAGTTTACCGGAGCCCTTGTAATCACGCCAAGTGCCGGAATTCATGAGTATGTTCAGACAGTTGATGTCTCGTCTATGTATCCGAATATCATGGTTGGATTTAACGTTAATCCGGATATTGACGGGATCGTTGTTCAGGCAATGAAGAAGATTATGGCACTTCGTGAACATTACAGATCATTAAAGAAACAGGGTATAAAAGGTGCTGATATACTGGATAGCGGAACCAAGGCAATTGCAAATTCATTTTATGGTGTATTGGGCTCCCCTGCTTTCAGATTATACAACAGAGACAACGCATTGTTTGTTACATCCACCGGTCAGGAAATAAACAGGTATATACAATCTGAGTGTTTAAAATTACAGAAATCAATAATATATGGAGATACGGACTCTGTTTTCATATCCAAGGTTTTTACAAGCTCTGAAGCAATTGAGATAGAAAATTATCTTAATAAAAAACTTGCTGATTGGTGTGATGAAAAAGGATGTGCTGTTCATATTACATTGAAAGCGGAAAAATTATTCCGTCGTATCTTATTTAAGGCATCCAGCAAAGATCGGAACAAATCCTCAAAGAAAAAATACGCTGGATATTTAATCTGGCATGAAGGACATGATACCAGTGAACTGTCATTTATGGGTCTCGAACTGAAACGTTCCGACAACTCCGTTATTACCAAAAACTGTCTGAAGTATTTTCTTGAAGCTGTGTTAATCGATGGAGATCTGGAGAAGGCTGCTGAATTTGTACGAAACCAGTATAGATTGGTTAAATCCGGTTCAGTAAATATCTATGATATCTCTATACCAAAAGAAATCCGTAAAATAAAATACGATACAAAGAACTCATGGATTGAAGGTATTGATGTTGCAAAACGGGTTTATAAGCATTTTATTGCGGAAGGTACGAAACCAAGATTATTGTATCTGAAACATGGTGTTATATGCATCGATGATACGTTTCCGGTTGAAAAAATTGCTGATTTGATAGATTATGAGAAAATGGCCGATAAAGTGATCAAATCAAAACTTGAATCATATCTTTGGGCTATCGGGAAAGACTGGAATTCAGTGGTTCGTGGTCAGAAATCCGTAACCGATTTCTTTTGAAATTAAAAAAAAAAAAAGATTATGCAGGTAAATTGATGATCTCCCGTTGTGGGTTGTTTACAATAACCGGTGCATTAATCTCATGCAATCGCTGGATAAACAACTCATAGATTGCATCAGGTTCTGTATTTTCAAGCAGACCATTCTCAAAATCATCCCATAATTTCTGGTATACTGAATCGATAATGTCAAGGGAATCCGGATTTGAGTCATCCACAATAATATCAGGATATACATTAACACATTGTTTGTCCTGACTCGATACGACAGTAAATATCATGTGTATTTCATATTAACTATCAACTTATAAATCTTTCTTGGAAACATTTATATTTGTTTATAAATAAGTTATAATGATATGCCGGAAGATTCATTTGAATGGGTTCATGTATCAGAGAGAGAATCGAATATTCAGTTGTATGTGATTGCCAGATATCTTTATATGTGGATCTGGGGAGTTGTTGGTTTTAACATCAGTGTTGCCAGTATCATCATTATACTTGCAGTTCTTGGAAATTATATCGCTTCTGTTATCTTAATGATAATGTTATTATTTGGTATCATCAATTTAATCATACTTGATAAATTTGCTCATATTTTATTTCAAGGAGATTTAAAAGCCTTTGTATGATTTGAATATCATACAACATGCAGAACATTTCTACCTGTTTTATATCATTTTTATATCAGATTTATATCAATACATAATGTTTTTGAAATATTTTATATAATGAAAGTCATAATCAGGTATGGATGAATATTCAGTATTTACGGAAATTGACTGATGAAATTTTCAAAGCAGATGAAAAACAACGGAGGTATGAAGCAAATTTTCGTAAATTTTATGATACAATATCAGATCTGATTTTCATTCTTGATATGGATTTCCGGATTATTCATGTAAATAAGTCTGTTTTAAATACGTTAAAAACAACACTTGATGATATCCAGAACGTTTCATTTCTAAAGCTGATTAAACAGGAGTATCGAAATGAGGTAACCGGTTATCTGGAAAATCATGATGCATCCAGTGTATTTACCGCAACAATCTCCCTGCCGGATGAGGATGAAATTTATGTTCAGGGTACCGTGGATGTTTCTGATTGGTCAGGCTCACCTGCTCTGTTTGTGGTAATTCATAATATTACAGAGCATATTAAATATGAAAATGCATTGGAACTGAAAACGGCTGAACTGGAAGCATATAATCAGGAACTCCGTGTTACCGAGGATGAGTTAAAAAACAAGATTGATGAGATCGAGTATAACTTCAGTCTTTTCAGGGAGATGTGTAACAATGTACCGGAGATGATCTGGGCAAAAAATGTCAATAAAGAATATATTTTTGCAAATACCGGATTATGTAGGACATTGTTAAAATGCGAGCCTGATGAAGTCTATGGAAAAACTGATCTGTATTTTGCAGAACGGGAACGGGCAAAGCATCCCGATGATCCGAATTGGCACACCTTTGGGGAACTTTGTCAGAATTCTGATGATGTTGTTTTCAAAACATTAAAGACTGAGTATTTTGAAGAATCCGGAAATGTTGAAGGGAAGAATCTGATACTCGCTGTTTATAAATCTCCGTTTTATTATAACAACGAACTTATTGGAATCGTGGGAACTGCCCGTGATATCACTGAAGTCCGTGAAATAGAGACCCAACTCGATATAAAAAGAAACTTCCTTGATTCGATCCTGAAAGTTCTTCCCGTTCCGATTTATTATCGTGATTTATCCGGGGTATACCTTGATTGTAACGAAGCCTTTGTTAATTATTACGGTGCGTCCAAATCGTATATTATAGGTAAAACCAATCTTCAGTTATTCCCGGAATACGTGGAATTTTTACAGAAGAAGGATGTAGAATTGTTGGAAACCGGGGATGTTCAGTATTTTGAATGTATGATGTATGACAGGGATATGCAGTTAATGCCGGTTCTCATTGTCAGGACATTGCACAAACTCTCAACAGGTGAAATTCGTGGGGTCATTGGTGCTGTATTATGCATAAATCATTATAAATATCTGACAGGGGTTTCAAAATGACTACTGCATATGATTCTATCAGAGATCTCCTCGATGCATACCTGACACATATTGAGACACTGGAAAATCAACTGGCTATTTATGAAAAACGGTTAAGTAATGATATACAGAGAATTGATGCGGATATCAGACAGAATAACGTGTTTAATAAGAATGAACTGAATGAATTGCGAAATGAGATCAGTTCTATTAGGAAAGAAATGAACTCATTGCATGTCAGCTTAAACAATTTAATTAACGATATTGAACGAAAATCAACAGACGAAGATCATAAACATGCACTTCAGATACGGGAACTTGAACTGAAAATGATGGGTATTGGTTCTGGTGCAGGAACAGCATCTGCAGTTATTATTCAGGCAATCATTGAATTCATAAAATATACCATGTCTAAATAATGTAATAGTGATTACCCAATAGAATATTATAAATACTTTGAATTCCAATATGTATGTATGACACCGGTCATATACACACCAAGGTTTTTGAACCATATAAGCAGTCCTGAAACGGCAGAGCGTGCAGAACAATCGTATGAATATCTGAAATCACATAGTGTTTCAGAATTTGTTGAGCCAAAACAGTTTGATGAAAAGTATATAAAAGCGGTACATTCATCCAGTTATATCAGACAGTTAAAGATGGATGCTGAATATAAAACGGATCTGTATCAGAATGCATGTATATCTGCATTTGGCTGTTTAACGGCAGGTGAATTGGTATCACAGGAACAGACAAAGACCGCCATGGTATTAAACAGACCACCTGGTCACCATACATATAAGGATTATGGTGGTGGATTCTGTTATTTAAATAATGTTGCAATTCTTGCAAGATATTTACAGAAACATGGCATGGAAAAGATCATGATTCTGGACTGGGATGCACATCACGGGAATGGAACAGAATCCATATTTTATGATGATCCAAGTGTCCTGTTTTGTTCGATTCATCAGTCACCGCTATATCCGGGAACGGGAAAACTGATGGACACCGGGGTTGACGAAGGTCTTGGTTACACCATAAATTTACCAGTTGTCCCTGAAACCGGTCATGACACATACATTAAATTGTTCAAGGAAATTATCGTTCCTGTGGGTAAGGAATTCAATCCGGATATTGTGTTGATTTCATCAGGGCTCGACAGCCATTATAATGATCCGTTAACTGATTTAACGTTGTCAGACAGGAGTTATTACGACATGACAAGATGTGTAAAACGATTGATATCAGATAAGATTATTACGGTTCTGGAAGGCGGGTATAACATCGAAAATGTGAAACGATCAAACCACGAAATTTACCTTGCATTGTCAGGAAAACCCAGTGAATCAGAAGCAATCCAGTACATCCCGGAGACCGATACTATGAAATATATGGTAAAGCAGTATAAAGAATCCATTGCCGGATTCTGGAATATATAAATAATTGTAGGATATCTAATGAAACTTTCCAATAATATTAAATAATATTAATTTTTTTATATTATTTAATGACAGAGAGTTGTTGTATAGACTGCCTGCATTGCAAACCATACAAAGACACATTCTGGTGCAGCATCTCACAAATAGTGGTAGAACAGGACTTTTATTGTGATTATTTCGAACCCATTGATTTATAAAAGGTTCATATTTCATGGATCTTCAGACAATGTATGAACTGGCCATACAGTTCGATAGTTATAAAAAGAAGTGCATCGAAGATTTATACACAGTTTTATCAATGGATGTTCCAGTAACTGATAAACTGTATGTGTTACAGGAAATCTACATTATGTATGATGATATCATGAACGAGATTGAGATCCAGATGGATTTATTAAAACAGATATCTGGTGAGACTGATAAGAATGCAGACGATTAAATGTAAAAGTATACAGGATGCCTATATTAAGGGTATCGATTATGTTATACGGACAGGGAAACTCCGTAAGATTCATGGAACTGATGTATTACAGGCGGATGAAGTTTGTCTCGACATCAATATAGATAATGATGATGATATAAAATTTCTTGTTGATATTCTTGGATTGATT
>NZ_DAONKG010000125.1:0-7382 GCF_035406105.1 Methanospirillum sp. | reverse complement strand
CGGACCAGGCTGCAGAAAATGAACCCGTGAACTCTGCAATATGGTCACCGTTATCCGGTCCGGGCAACGAAACAGGTCGGATCACTGCAGAAAACTGCAGAAACCATGCAGAAAATGCTGCAACCATCAGACATGATGACTACATCCGGATCGAAGGCTGGCCAAAGAAAGGACCCTGCCATCACTGTGGCCGAACGCCGGTCCAGTACCGGAAAAAGACCCTGAAGGAGGGGGAAGAACCGGCATATCTGTGTGCCGGCTGCTACAACAAAGCGGTCAGCAGACATGTTGCATCCATCATCCCCCTTCCCGGTCTTATCAGCACGGAGCAGATGGTCAGACTGCATGCCGATGCAGGAACGTGTCATGTCTGTGCAACCAACCCGCTGGTCTGGTATGATCATGCATCACATCTTGGCCTGTGTGACGCCTGTTATCTGCGGGAGCAGTCAGAAAAGTCCGACGGGGGCAGTTCGTGCATCCCATGAACCGGCCGTCCACCGGGATCTGTGCCATCAAAGGATGCCCCCATCTCCTCTGGGACCGGTATCTGATCCGGGGAGATCCAAAAAAACAGGCACGACGGAGGATCTGCGGACTTGCCGGGCATACACCCTCGTATCTTGACCGGTGCCCGCTGGAGAGCGGAGGGATTGCATGAACCCGTTTACCGTCAGAACACGAACCGTCAGGAAAAATCCGTTTATCCTGTGCGGGAGGATGTTTCTGGATAATGACACGCTCCGGATAGGAATCGACGGACGGGGATGCTCTGCCATCAGCATTGCAGACACGCGGACAGTAATACTTGGTCTTGGAGAATCTCCTATAACCGGCCCTGATGGTGGGATTGCCGGTGCTGCATGGCTGTCTGAGAGCGGGAAGGGACTGTATTGTTCCATTGGAAACAGAGTGTATGTAACCCCGGTACAGCGGGTAAAGATGGTTCTGTCAGGAAAACACAGAAAAGCGCCCGTATTTGAGAGAATAACAGAAACAAAATCTGAAATGGATGTCTCTTTCTCCCTCTCCGAACCAAAAGAAATGGAATCATGCGGTGTGTGAAATCATGCGGTGTAAAATTCTGATCATATCCCCATTTTTTTCTGAATGCCGCCGGAACTGATGATATGTTCACCGGTATGACTGCCGGAGTGTTTCTTTCCTCGGATATTTTCGAAATTACGGCACAAAACATCTCATGTACAAAATCTGTCCGGTATCTTTTATCCCTGCCCCTGCTACCTGATAGTGCCGGTGTGCACACGGCAGGGGAATCGAACATGGGAGATTTTGTCGCAAAATCAGTAGTACGATCATCAGAGCGGGTTCTTGCAACCCCTCTTGCAGGAAAGGCGGTTGCAAACACCATCATCGGGAGTATTCTCGCCGATAATCCCTGGGGATGCACGCCCTATCTGTCAGGGGGAGAGAATGTTCCTGCAGTGACAAAGAGCGCTGAGTCCTATTCCGGGGCAGTCATCTATGAAAATAACGACGGAAAGCAGATCGGGAGGATATCGGTCCGGTCACCGGCACCAGGTGCCTTTGATACCGCGATTGCAGCCATCCTTGGGAATAATGCAATTGCGACGGCGATGGGCGGCACGCCCTCACATGACAGTTCGGATGATACCTTTAGTATTACCCTGAAATGTCATGCAGCAAACGGAGAACTGTACAATGTCAACTTCAGGCGGGACAAGGTGACCCTCTCCAGTTATGAATCTGACAGTATCCGGAATGCGATTGAGGCATGGGCAGATACGGTCAGTGAACTGGCCTGATCCCGCTGTGTGGAGAGAGGATGAACAAGCTTCTGGTCGCTCTGGGAGTAATGGTCCTCGTCATACCCGTCGGTCTGACCTGTGCGGATTCGCTCTCATCATCCATCGTCTGTTCAGGGGCAACCTGGGTCACATCCTCGGTCATAAGCGATGCCAGGTCATATACAGCACACCTGTTTACCACCGAGAGTGCAGTGGTAAACCGCACCCTCTCTATCGGAGATGCGATCACCGCACTCGTATCAGGCAGATCAACCGGACCGATGGGGATAGATGAGTATTCGGGTCAGACACAGAATGAGACCACACGGGATCCTGCCTGCACCTTTACCGGCCTTCGGCAGAAAACAGGTCGCCATGATGATATCTCAACGCATGGCCTCTTTACCAGCGGTGACTATCACTCACACCGAATCCTGTCAGACAGGACGGTTGCCGGTTCAGTCGTGAATGGAACCGGTATCCTTCTCATGAGGGCGAATTCGGCTGACGGGAACCGGACCGTCTCCCATGCGTCAGATAGTGCCGGGACCATGAATGTCACCGGGGAGATCGTATTCGGGGAGGAAACGGATGATTGAACTGGTTCTTGCCGCAGGATGCGGAATCATATCGCTAATCAATGGTGTATGCACGATCCTGATCTGGGTACGGTGTGCAGATCAGGCCGGGATAGTCTCACTGGTCAGATCCGATGAGGAAGGGAATGTAACCGTCAGGTATCCGTTCCTGTGCCGGGGGAAGTAAGGTGTTTCAGGATGATACCCATCCCCCCGGGTATTTCCGGGCAGAGGCGGACTGGCTCGCTCCTCCTGACGATGAGGATGATGATGATGATGACAGCCGGGAGGAGGATGAATGAGATGTCAGCAGGCTAAAAAACCGGGGTATTCGGAGAACCGATACACCCGGCTCTTTTTTGAAACCGTTTTTTTCATATTCATTGTGATCTGATTCATACCGGGTATTATACGATATCATGAATACATCTGTCCCGAAAGGCCCGGATCCGAAAGAGAAAGGGGCTGTATTTTTAGGTTGGCTCAAAAAACGTGGCGGTTTACGCAGTGCGGCCGATTGCCGGCGAAAATGTACCGAGAACGGATTTGAAGCAAAATGGTTCATAAAAGAGATGGGAGAGGAACGAATCGCACTGTATTTTTCACGCGGAAACAAGGTCATTGTATTGAAGGATATGGTATGGGCTGATCAATGGATGATGCACTACAATCTCGAAGTACCTCATCACCGGCACTGGATTGATCTGTAAATTATAGTACTGAATCAGATCATTTTTTTACATTCCAATGCTAATCGTATGCAGAGAGGGTGTCATGTGGCACCTCATATTGCAGGAGGGATGAATACCATGTCAGAGAGAACAATGCAGGAATTACCTGAAAATCTTGAGGTTTTTTTAAACCTTCCCTATGGGGGATTATTTGGGAACTCAGCACTGGCACAGATAATCGAAGAGATTGTTGCCGATCCCACCATGCATTACCGCCCGAAATATCTTGAAGAGATGACGGGAAGAAAACCAAAAACAGTCCGGGACGCATTACAAAAACTGGTGCAACTCGGGTTGATCGAGAATGTGTCAAAAGATTCCCATCACCCGGTCTACCGGGTAGTGGTAGAGTCAAAAAAGTTTATTGCATTGTCACTCCTTTCGTATGCCCTGCTGGATGACCGGGACAAAACCCGGTGTATGGATATGGCAATTCTGGATTACTACCATAAACACCTGGAGCAACTGGATAAACCACTTGCAAGTGCTACTGCCTCCCCTGCCATGTGGGGGATTGTCCCGGATCGTGAACCCCACAAACACGGGTCTGTGGTTGCAGAAGGGGTGTAAGATGGATGAAGAAAATTGAGAAAAACAATCCGGAAACTATCGATCTTCATGCGTTATATGCATATAAACCGGAGGATCTGAATCTGGATATCACCCACAGCTCATACTCAAACATGGCATATGTTCAGGTCTCTCATCGGGATGTCTCAATTGATTTTCTTGAAATGCCCGGACTCAGAAAAGATGGGAAGAATGTTGTCAAAGGCGCCAGAATCTACATGTCTCATGCAGCAGCGCAGAAATTAGCCGAATCATTATCAAAACTCCTTGATAAGGTTCATTCAGATGGTGAGATGGAGACATATACTCCGGTTTCTGATAATACCCGGTCAAATCGTCCGGCAGCAAAAAATCAAAAATAAACCGGCGTGACAGGATATCATCGGATCCACATTTTCTCTTTCTGGCATTTCCCCGGTAATACGGGGCTATTGATCTCTCGTCTTATAAATCCAGACGAAATTGCCCGTACAATTATAATTTTCATATCTCACAAAATATTTATTAAGAATTATAAATATATGACCATCTGCTCATATATGAAACGGGGGGCTTTTTATGAAATTCACAAACACAGGTCTTACACCATATTGTATACTGCTCATTCTGGGCATAACACTTCTGTGTATATGCACTGCAGCCGGTTCTGAGATCATCTCACCGGTCATATCTGAATCCGGATATTACAATACCACAGGACAGAGCAGTATCGTATCGTCAGCTGATACCACACCAGCCGGTTCGCTTGCACCTCCGGTCGCATTATTCTCGCTTAACCAGTCAACCGGACCGGTTCCTCTGACCGTTCAGTTTACCGATCATTCCACCGGAAACCCGACTCTCTGGGGATGGTACTTTGGTGATGGGGGAACCTCCCATGAGCAGAACCCCGTGCACACCTATACCGTTCCTGGGGTGTATCCGGTCGGGTTCCTGGTGTCCAACAGTGCAGGGTATAACAGGACATTTGTCCCTGGTCTGATTCAGGCACAAAACCCGCTTCCTACTCCTGCTCCGGTTCCGACATCCGGGACATACCCGCCGGTGGCATCGTTTCAAGGTACCCCGACAACCGGACCGGTCCCGCTGACAGTTCTGTTTATTGACACCTCATCAGACAAGCCGACCTCATGGGCATGGTATTTTGGTGACGGCAGTTATTCACCCAGGCAGCATCCGTATCACACCTACACCCGTCCGGGGGTATATCCGGTATCACTCACCGCTTCAAATGCAGGCGGATCTGATACGTTCATCGCGGAGAATTATATCGTTGCATCAACCCCGGTCCCGACCCCGACACCACGACCGACGATAAAGCCGCCTTGTCCGCTTGTGCTGTCCCAGTCAGCAGCGGTGACCGATCCGGCCCTGCCGGTTGCAACGTTTACTGCTGAGATCATTGAGGCATCGGATATCTTCATGGTACGGTTTATTGATGAATCCCTTGGAGATCCAGCCTTCAGGCTCTGGTACTTCGATGACGGGAGTTATTCAACTGATACCAGTCCGATCTATACGTATACACGACCGGGAACATACCAGGTCTCGCTCATGGTCGTCAATGATGCCGGATCCAGCACCGTTACCGGAACGATCAGCGTGGGGAACGGAGAAACCGGAGCAGACGGGAACGGAACGCTGATCCGCCCTTCTCTTTCCGGGAGTGCTCATCTTTCACCAGGATTTGCTGAAATGGTCGCACAGGATCCTGATGCATGGAAATGGTTTTTTGAGGGGTGGAATCAGTCGGCAGGGAGTATTCCTCACCTGAATCTGACACCCGGCCAGGTATCCGGAACGGGGGATGTGGGAGACCGTGCAGAAGAGAGTATGGCGCTGAAAGAAGGGATGATCAAAGCGGGTGTGGGTAAGAAATAAAAACCCCCTCTCCTGATGTATGTCTGGTCCTGTAATAATGTACCCGAATGATGAAAGGGTGCCTTAAGGATTTCCCTGACTTCGGTGTTTGCCGGATTGCAGAGATTGTGCCTGATCAAACGCGTTTCTGGCATCATTCTCTTTTCCCATTATGAGTAACAAATCTCCAAAAGTTTTCCATATTTTGTCATCATCCGGTTTGAGTCGTAGTGCCTCCTGGTATGCATGTTCTGCTGCAGTATAGTGCTTTATTTTTTGTAATACCAGACCCATACCTGACCATGCATCAGATGAATCCGGGTAGAGACAAATAACTTTTTCATATCCTTTCAGGGCCGAATCATAATCTCCGAACATGAGCGAGAATATTGGAGGGCCCAACATCGCCTTTTCAGGATCCAAAAGTGCACTGATGGTGGTATTAAGATTCGTCTGAGCAGCAACATAGGCCGGGTCGATGAAGAGGGATTGGTTATAGGCATGGAGTGCCTCCGTGAATTTTCCTTCACCATACAGGTAATCACCGATATATTTCCATCCTTTTGCGGGATTTTGAGCTGCTTCATGGGTCATATTCACTCCGTCTCGGGCATTTTCATACTGGGGATCAATTTCTAATGTTTTTTGATATGCTTCGGCTGAATCTGTAAATAACCCCTTGACGAAGAGAGCGTTACCAAGATAATTCCACGCATCACGAAATGCAGGTCTGATCACGATAGCCTGCCGGAAGGCATCTGCAGCCTCTGTATAATTACCGCGCTCAAAATAGAGAGAACCTAGAGCAAACCATCCATCCGCATCTTCCGGATGCGTTTCAACTACATTCGTCAAAGTATCCAGAGCGATTTCGCCCTGACAAAGTTTTTGATACGTAATTCCTTTTGATATCAACGCAGCAGTAAAATTTTGGTTAAGCTGGAATGCTTTGTCATATGCCTGCAATGCCTCTTCATATTCGCTTTTATTGAAGTGCGTATTGCCCTGTTCATACCATTCATCAGCAGTTTCATCTGCAAATATGGCTTGAATACAGATTCCAAACAAGAAAAGGGAGAGAATGATATGAAATACTGAATAGTTCATATCCTCATGTATATCTTGCTTGAGATAGTTCTTTCTATCAGAGAAAATTATACTCCTGGTGTCATTGAGAGATTACATGTGGATAGAATATGAAAAAAGCACTATAAGTCAGCTTTAGCCCATTTCATATCTCACCTCACCGGTTGTTGATCAGTATTGACCGTAAGTACTCAGGAATATTTACCTGGATGATAAATCCGATATCCTTTGGTTTTACCATACATACTCATTTCCTGTGATATTACAGGGACAGTAAATCGAATGTTGATAAGTATTTTAAAGCACGCGTCACGCTGAATAAAATCTGTTATGGTTTTATATTTCGAGATTGAAGATGTAACGTATTACCCAAATAACCTCGCGTTCAGGAAAACGGTTCTTTAAATTTATCTATGATGATATCGTATTCCTTTCACTATGTCTTTAGGATGTGATTCCCTTATTCTAACCTGTCTTTAGGTAGGACATAGCACGCAAAAACGGGGGAGATTTTCATATTTGCCACCATTTTTTTAAATAATATTTTGACACCAGAAAACAATCAATTGACAGGAGTGATTCCGTGTGAGTATTACTCTGAATCAATCGCAAAGGACCGGGTCAGGAAAGCACAGAATGTATTTAACGTAATGTATCCGGAGGGGAATTATTCATGAATGATCCGGTTATCGAGGTCTTCCGATCAGAAATACTTCCAAAAATTATCGATTTTAAAATTATCGATTTTTTTCATCCTGATGATGTTATCCTGTTTGGTTCGCGGGTGC